>JAOZRM010000135.1 GCA_029940175.1 Candidatus Sabulitectum sp.
TTCCCATCAGTCTGCACCTCCCAGGTAACTGCGCTCTATCCCGAAGATCATTCGCAGTGAAGTGGCCACCATACCCATGGCAGCACCTATCATCACTGCTCTCTGGCCGGCAAGGTTGGGAATCTGCATTATCCACTCGCTGATAAGAGGAATCCGACCCCATATCATTGCACCGATTGGAACACGGCCAAGCATGACCACAAACGCACTAACCAAAAGAAGAGATGCCCGCCAGTTACTTGCACGGAAAGCACGGAATGCCGCACTTGCCACAAAGAAAGCAAGCAGACTGAACATCGTGGCACTCATGGGAGCCACCATCTCCAGGAAGAGAAAATTAAAGGGTGTCCCCTGTTCTATTCCAAAGAAAATACCGGTGAAGATCATTACAGCAAAACCGGTGATTGTCACCGGACTGTACTTCCAGTTTCGTCCCTTGAAACGGATTCTGTGTACATGCACCTGAATCAGGTTGGCAGCCCCGATAAAAATCGCAAAACTGGCAACGATCATGTACCATTCCTGAAGGCTTCCCCCCATGGATTGTGCAGCGGGAACAAAAAACTGAAGGATCATTATAACGCCGGCCACGAATGTGATGGTCAGAGGTACAAAAAGTCTCACTTCACAGCCTCCTATCCTACTGAGGTTATTGTTTTGAGGAAATCAGCCACTCCGGCAGCCGGCCCCCAGGCCTCACCTATTGTGGCGGCAAGAACACCAACTACAATTACGATCATGAAGAAAAGCTTGGCTACATCCTGACCTCGAAGACTGCCCAGCAGTTTGGGTTCCTTGGAGAGGTAGGCACTGGCAGCAAAAAGTTCCTCTCCGATCAAGGTGTAATCGCAAGCAGCAATAAAGAAAGGGATCTGGCTTGGCATTGCAGTACCAGCGATCTGAATAGCACCAACGCTTCTTCCCGTTTCAGCAAGAATAAGGCTTTCTGCGTAAAATGTACCAAGCATAAAAATTGCAGCAGGCTTCTGCCTTATCATTATGCCATCCACTCCGGCAGCGTAACCGAACTGATCATCGGTGATATAGTTGATGTTTCCCTTCTGGTAAGCATCAGGTCTGCCCATCTGAAGGTAAGACTCTTTCACTGTCTCCTGAGCTACACTCATAACAACCGCACGGCAGGTGGGAACCAGCAGGGCGGAACCGTACTCTGCTGTTTTCATGGCAACTCTGCCAAGAATTACCATACTGGCAATGGTCTGAATGTCATCCATGTCCATAATACCGGGAATGTAAAGCACTGGACGGCCCATTTCAGTAGCTCTGCCTACAGCGTCCTCAACGGCAGTGAGTCCGGCTATCCTTCGTATGTAAAGATCCTTGCCTCGTTTACCCTGTTCTATGAAATAGAAAATCACAACACTGATAATTGTAAGAAGAATGAGCATGCCTATTCTTCCAGTGTGAATCCACTGTTTTTCAGGGACGGCACTTGCCTCAACCGATAGTGTCCCGGGTATATCACCGTAAAAGGAAACAACCCGGTAGGTATACTCCTGGCCATTATTCAGTTCATCGTCGGTTCTGCCACCGTCAACTGGCAGGATTGAGCCAATGGCAGACCACTCTCCATCTCCTTCAAGCCGTTCAAGAATTATGGAATCGGGTACTGCATCATCTGCAGCAACAGTCCATGTCAGATCGATACCCCCTCCGGCATCATTGGGAGCGTCCTCCGCAGTGAGCGACTGTATGAAACAATCGCCGCCATCCACAGAAGTAATACCGCCACTCTGTGCGAACAGTACCCCTGCAAAAGTCAGAAGAGGAAGTA
The DNA here is from genome assembly GCA_029940175.1 of Candidatus Sabulitectum sp. Taxonomy (GTDB): domain Bacteria; phylum Fermentibacterota; class Fermentibacteria; order Fermentibacterales; family JCC-6; genus Sabulitectum. The sequence goes on from JAOZRM010000135.1 coordinate 1,796, forward strand.
CGAACAGCGTTCTTTTCATACTGTTGAACCCCTTTCGTTAGAATCTAATCGTACAAAATACAGTCTAATGATAATAACCTCATATGGCAATCTCTGCAACATGGATGGAACTGAATTCTTACAGAACATCAATCAGTTCATCGGCAGTTTCCACAGGCAGACTGCAGGTACCGTCCCTGCAGACAAAGGCTTTTACAGATGATCTGCCTGATGCTTCTGACAGTTTTACCGTAGTCCATGGTCTGTATTCTGTTCGTAAAACATCCAGTATATCCAGCATGACAGGGTCATCTGGACTACCTTCAAGTTCAACTTCAGTTCCTCCCTGCTGCCCGTACATTATCCCTGAGAGCATCATGGAGTAACCCCTGGGTGAACTGGACACATTTTCTCCAAAGGCACTTTCAATCCCGGAAGCATGCTCCAGATAGGAAGATTCTCCAGTAAGCTTCCACAGTGTGATAAGATTTATCAGTTCAACGGAATTACCCGAGGGCACCGCTCCATCATATGATTCCTTTAATCTTGACATATGCAGATCCGTATAATCTCCTGTAAAGAAGTAACCTCCCCCGGATTGATCCAGGAAATGCAGATCCAGTTCATTCTGAAGATCAACGGCGAACTGAAGATAGAGATGGTCCAATGTGGCATTGTACAACTCAAGAGCACCCCAGATAAGAAAAGCATAGTCGTCAAGAAAAGCGTCGGGTCCTCTTCGGCCCCCTGCATAACTGTGACTTAATCTCTGACCCTCCGCCATCATATTTTCCGTTATGAACTCAAAGCTTCTCACTGCACTGTTGAGATAGTCAGTATTCCCGAGAACTATTGAAGCTCTGGCCATTGATGCGATCATCAGTCCATTCCAGTCGGTTAGGATCTTCTGATCCCTTGCCGGCCGTGGTCTGGTCTCTCTACTGACAAACAGTGTCTCTCTAATCATTCCAAGTGTAGTCAGATCAGAATCTGAAAGTACTGCATCCGGGGATACATGAAGAATGTTGCTTGAATTTGAAACATTCCAGAACCTTGCAGCCAGAGCCAGTTCCTCCGGTGACAGAACAAGGGACATCTCATCCATTGTCCAGCTGTAAAAAGCACCTTCCCCCCCTTCGCTGTCTGCATCTTCAGAGACATAGAATGCACCGTGGCCTGATGTCATGTCTCGAAGTACATAGTCGATTATTTCAGAAGCAGTTACTCCAAAGAAGCTTTCCCCGGTGGCCTGATAAGTTTCCAGATAGGCCATTGTCAGAAGAGCCTGATCATAGAGCATCTTCTCGAAGTGAGGTACTCGCCACTCTCTATCGGTTGAGTAACGATGTATACCGAAACCAATCTGATCGTAAACACCACCCCGGCGAATGGCCCTGAGAGTAGATGTAACCATATCAAGAGCATCCTGTTCACCGGACGCCTTCCAGTACCTCAGAAGAAATAGAAGGTTGTGCGGTGAAGGGAATTTTGGAGCACTGCCAAAACCGCCATGTACCCTGTCATAAGATGCCTCAAATGCAAGGAAACCACTGAGAGATATCCCTGCTGGAACTTCGGCTGGTGCAGAAGATAGCTGATCATCGCTTAATACAGCCTCCTCTATCTCCGCTGCTTGAGAAACGATTGCATCTTCATTTGACTCCCACTGTCTGGCAATGGAGGGAATGAGCTGCATCATTCCCGCTCTTCCGAATGAAGTATTTTTTGGAATGTAGGTTCCCGCAAAGAAAGGTTTGCCTTCAGGTGTAAGGATCACTGTCATAGGCCACCCACCGCTTCCGTTCAAGGCAAGTGTGAATCTCATGTACAGGTTATCAATATCAGGCCGCTCTTCTCTATCTACTTTGATGCAGATGAAGGTTTCATTCATCAAGGCTGCAACTTCAGGGTCTTCAAAACTCTCCTCTTCCATCACATGGCACCAGTGGCATGAAGAATAGCCGATAGAGAGGAATATCGGTTTGTTCTCAGCTTGAGCAGCAGCAAAGGCTTCGTCTCCCCAGGCATACCAGTTCACAGGGTTATCTGCGTGGGTAAGGAGATACGCACTCGTTTCCTCTGAAAGCCTGTTCATACCATCTGCCCCTTCCATATTTTCAACAGCACCACATCCAACAGCCACCAGGGCCAGAGGCAGCATCAGACGCAGGGTTTCAACTGATTTCATACTGAATCACTCTCCTTTTGTTGAGAGGATACACATGGATGAGGTTGTCAGTTCCTGAATCCTGAAGCAGTGGGCACAATACCCTGAATACCAGTATGTTCAGGTTGAATCTGATAACTTGTAACCAACACAGGCGGTGAAGCATGAACATTCTTTCTTGAAATAACGGCAATCAGTCAGTTTTTCAGAAAGGATCTTTGTGTACCATTCATTTTTACGTTTTACTGATGTTTTATATACATACCCAGGTGCTATTGATAATGCAATAACCTCTGTATCGTTCAATCTTGACTCAGGCTGGGCAGCATTCGCAGGAGCCAACGGCTCAGGTAAAACCACTGTTCTAAAACTCGCTACTGGCATTCTTACTCCTGATGCCGGTTCTATTGTTTCATCGGGAAGAGCTGTGTACTGCGCACAGAGAACAGATGATCTCCCGGAGCAATCAGATGATTTTGCCCTTGACTGGTCCAGGGAATCCATAAAACTTCGGGATGTTCTTCAACTTGGTGATGACTGGGCCTCAAGATGGACAACCCTTTCACACGGGGAAAGAAAGAGATTTCAAATCGCAGTTGCATTGTGGTCCCGCCCTGCAGTTCTGGCACTGGATGAACCATTCAACCATCTTGATGTTCATGGAAGAAGCCTTCTCTTGAAGTCTATGAAAGAGTACAGCGGATGCGGTCTTCTGGTCAGCCACGACAGGCACGCTATGGATGAACTCTGCACCTCGTCTGTTCTCTTTTTCTCTGGAGCAGTTCATTTCTACAGAACAGGCTATTCCTCTGCCATGAGAACCCACGGCAAAAAGCGGGATCTCCTTGTGAAACAACGAAGAGAGGCAGAGGAGAAATACATCCGTCTTAAACGGGACGCCAGAAAGAAAATGATCAATGCCAGAACGATCCAGGCTCGCATAGCAGGCCACAACTTCTCCTTCAAAGACATATGCAAGTACAACCTTGATGGTGAATCACAGTATCACAGCATTGTACAGAAAGCGGGTCAGATAAGCAGAACCGCAGCTGCGCGGGCGGAAAAAGCAAGGGATCATATGGAATCGATCACATACAGAAAAATTCACAGAACCGGTATAGAACTCAATGGGAAGGGCACGCACAGGAACTTTCTTCTTGACCTTCCGTCTGGGAATATCAGAGTGGGAGAGAAAACTGTCACACACCAGGATCTGATCATCGAGCCTCAGGAGAGGATTGCTATCACAGGAAGAAATGGTTCAGGGAAAACAACCCTGCTCAACCATATCAGATCAGAGCTGAACTGCCCGGGAAACAAATTGATCTGGATCCCGCAGGAAATAACCGCAGAGGAATCAACTCTCTGTATCACTGAAGCAAAAAACATGTCCACTGAAGAGCTGGGACAGGTGATGATAATAGTGAGAAGACTGGGAAGCGACCCTGAAAGAGTACTCAATTCTGCTGTTCCAAGCCCTGGTGAATCCAGAAAACTGCTGCTTGCTCTGGGGCTTTCAAAGGCTCCCTGGCTGGTGGTCATGGATGAACCCACCAACCACATGGATCTGCCATCTGTAGAGTGTCTCGAGAGGGCTCTTAATAACTACAGCGGTGCATTGATACTGGTGAGCCATGACAGGAAGTTTCTGAGCAGCACTACCTCAACAAGCTGGGAGATCACCAATGGAGAACTGTCAGTCACCTAAAAGGTACGATATGCCTAGGTTGATAATTGTATATGAGTCATCAACTCTATCAGAAACCTCATTTGGAAAAGCCGTATCTCTTCTGGATCTGAATCTGTTAAGAATTCCGCCTCCAACAGTGAAGCGATCTACACGACCGGAGAAACCCATACCAAAACCAAAACCGGCTCTGTTGGCAACCCGGTTATCGTCGAAGCTGACTGAAACAAGTGCTTCCATACTCTTGGTGAGAGGCATGCTTAGAAAGAGTTTCCCAAGGAATTTGTTTTCATCAAACGGAGAGGTAATTTCCGCCTCAAACCCCACTGTGGTATTTTTCAGATGATCCGCAAATGCACTTCCTCCAAAAGCAAGAATATCCTCCATGTACATGGTCTCTGAAGAGTAGGAAACACCGGATTTAAACAGTTCTCCGTCTAATGCAAGTCCCGCATGCCAGGCAAATTCACTGTTGCTTTTGAACCATGTATATGACGAATCAGGAATCAGAAAATGATAGCTGTTGAAAGAGTACTGATACTCTGCCTGAGCCCGCCGAACACCGCCTGAAAAGCCAGCGGAAAGAGGGCCGGCAATTACCATGGATACACTTCCCATGGTCTCTGTCTGAGAGCCGCTTGATACAAGAAGTTCAATTCCGATCTCCGTGGTTTCCTGATCATCAAAGATGAGATTCATGCCGTCATAACCGAATTCTGCTACTTTGACCATACCGGCACCAATTGTAACATCTCCCAGTGGACACACAACAGCAACCATTCCGTTACTGTTGGTCATTAGAGTTCTGATTGTTTTATCTATGTCAGTTTCTATCACCCGCTCCGCCCATGATATGGATGAACCGGATAGCTGAACAGAGAAAGGATGAACTGCAACCTGGGCAGGATTAGTGAATATGCTTGCAGGCTCTGCTGCACCCACAGCTCGGACAGTTCCCAGGGCTACCGTATACGGGGAAAACCCGCCAAGAACAGTACCGTCTGTAACTGCATCATGATACCCAAATCCAAAAGCTTGAGTACTCAGAATCACAAGTACAGCAGCAAATCCAATCAGTACTTTCATTTTCTCTCCGATCAATAATCCCACTGCACTTATACAACACACTGTGTCTTAAGTATTTCGTATAATGTGTGCTGGGTCAATACCTCTTTACTCAGCGAACATGGATTGGAGAACTCCAAGCACAGTGCTTTGGACATCCGTTGAAATCAAGCCTAGTTTTCTGACAAGTCTTGACTTGTCAACAGTCCGGATCTGATCACAGACAACCTGCCCTTGTTTTCCCTTGAAGTTGCAGGTAATACGGGTTGGATACGGTTTTCCTTTTGTTGTCATTGGAGCAACGATTACTGTATTAATGTTATGATTCATCTCGTCAGGTGAGACAACAAGACATGGTCTGGTTTTCCTAATCTCACTTCCTTGCGTGGGTTCCAGAGAAATAAGGAAAACATCGAATCTGTTCACTACCATTCCCACTCCTCAGTGTCCCAGTCCGGTCCCGGTTCTGCAACCTGATCCAGAAGCCTGTCATCCCCAGAATCGCTCATCCTGGCAAAAGAGGTGCTCCAGCCCGCTCGAGGATGATTTGTAGAGCGAATTATTAAATGATGGCGGTGAACCTCGATCTCAACTTCGGTCTGGAAACCGCATTGCTCAATTACAGGTTTAGGAATGCGTATGCCTCTGCTGTTTCCTATCTTTATAATACTTGCATGCAGGTACTGCTTCATGCCCCCCCTCAGGTTAGATGTTACCATAATTACATTGTAATTACTACCTCTCACAATGTCAACTTCGCAGGGGAACAATACTCTGTACGTCATGATTTTCGGTATAATGCACTGCTATGTAATTGAATCAGTAGCACAGTCGGGGTAACAATCCTAATAATCGAGAACTCCCCGTGGACAACATGGCGTGAGCAAGCGGAAATGAAAATTTAAGGTATACGGAGTAGAATATGGTTCACAGTTTCGCAAATGATATATTCTTACGGTGAACTTCACAGATGGAGCTTGTATGAAAAAAGAAATAAATATCAGAGAAGCCACTGCAGATGATCTCAGCGATCTTGCGGAAATATCAAGAACTACCTGGGATGGTGATGATTATCTGGAAGGCGTATCAGAAAAATGGATCGATCAGCAGGGATTTTTCGTTGCCGAGTTGTGCGGTAAAGTGATAGGCTGCGCTAAACTGACCACTCTCCCTGGAAAAATTGGCTGGCTTGAAGGTCTCAGGGTACACAACGATTTCAAAGGAAAAGGATATGGAAGAATCCTTGCGGAAGAGATCCTCCAGATCGCACGAGGAAAAGCTAAGGCAGGTCATTTCAAATCCATTGAATTCTCAACATACGTCAACAACGCAGAGAGTATCGGCATGGCTGAGAAACAGGGGTTCAAAACATATGAGCTTTTTCATGTGATAAGCCTGGAAAACCCACCGGTACAGAACACTCCTGTTGTTCTTAAGAAGTTTTCTCCAACGGTAGAAGATTTCTCGATATACCCGGAACATGCCCCATGCGGGTGGAAATACATAAGCTACAGCAGTAGCGACTCCATGAAGTGGATGAAGGAGAATGCGGAATTCTGGCAGGTAGGAACAGGAGCTAAATTTTTATCTGCAAATCGTGGTTCTGAAATTTCACCTCTTGCATCTGCCATGGATGACCGGGAAGGATTCATTCAGGGAGTTTTTGCTTTTGCCGAATTGAAAAGACTGGATTATCTGGAGATTATGGTACACGACTCGCACAAGAAAATTCTTAACACTGCTGTAAAAAACGGTTTTTCTTACTGGGATGAACAAGGAACAGCAAATCTTCCCGTTTACAGACTATTCGATAAATAATTTCAGGGCTGACAAAAAAACATAAGAAGACTCAGGTTGAATTATTGTTGCAGTTTGCATCCCATTTTCATGGAGGTCAGACAATGAAAAACCTTTTCCCGATTCTGCTTATCCTGGCACTGGGAGCACTGGCCCTGGAAAGCGACATCGGATTCGATCAGTTTTCGTCAGAGGATCCCATAGGGTGTTGACTCTGCCCTTTGCGTTACATGGTTGTAGCGTATTCTGAAGAGATCAATACCGGGA
>JAOZRM010000307.1 GCA_029940175.1 Candidatus Sabulitectum sp.
CCTCCGGCAACAGCAAACTCCTTGAACTGGGAGCAATGAAGTGGCCCGAGTTAAAAGGAGCAGAGCATATCAATCAGCAGCTAAGCGAACTGGCAACAAAAAGAAAGAGCAAAAGAAAAGCAGAACAGCAGAATCTGTTCGACTTCACAGATTCCGGAACAACAGTCACCCAGCAGGTTAGAGAAGCAGAATACCCATACAGTACAAATACGAAAACCCGGCAGAGGAATGATGAAGCTGATAACATTCCGCCGTCAGTCTACGAAGCTGTGCTACCAGTAATTCTTGCCAAACTCAGCACTCCGAAAAGCAGTGATGAGCTTGCCGAACTGCTTGATGTTACAAAGGCACAACTTAACAAGTGGTTAATAATTGCAGTTGAGGACAAAGCCATTGAAAAGCTTTCCCGCCCGGTTAGATATGCTCTTGCGAATGACAACGATTCTTAACTGGCGAGATTGCGAACAATCGACCGGTGGGGCGATACTGTTGCCAAATGAGACAGTTACTGTAAAGGCTGGACATCTTTCCATAAAATAGCATCAATCTATGCTCCATATAGATGAAGTTGACAGATTCGGTACTCCTTCTATCGTTAACTGTAATTCGTTAGGTTTGTGTAATCATGAGAAAAGAAAATGTGATTGATCTGTTTCGCAACATCTCTGTATGGAAACAGGGTGACAAAAGAGCACCTCACAAACCGCTGTTAATACTTTATCTGCTGGGACGGATTCTCAGAGGTGAAGAAAATTCTGTTTTGTTCGATGAAGTTGATATACATGTTGGCAAACTTCTCAACGACTTCGGTCCTAAAAACAAAACTCAGGCTTTGTATCCCTTCTGGTATCTTCAGAATGATGGTTTTTGGCATCTATCAATAAGGGAACCGAACTCTACAACACTAGGAGCACCGCCCACAAAGGGAAGAATGCAAAAAGAAGAAGTCACCGGTTCTTTTTCATCAGAAGTCTACAACTCTCTTAAATCAAATCCTGAGATAACTCATCGAATTATCAGAGAAATTCTTGCAGCTCACTTCCCATCAACTCTCCACGAAGATATTCTACAGGAAGTCGGCATACCAGCAAACCTGCAAATAAATTCAATAGCTGAAGAAGCAGAAACCTATACAGTATCAAAAAGGAAAAGGGATCCGAACTTTAGAGAGAAAATTCTCAGAGCATATGAGTACAAGTGCGCAGTATGCGGATTTGATATAAGAATGGGAAGCACATCTATCGGACTTGAAGCTGCACACATCAAGTGGCACCAGGCTGGCGGTCCAGACGTGGAGCACAACGGTCTCGCCCTTTGCTCCCTGCACCATAAGCTTTTCGACAGGGGGGCGTTCACCCTTTCAAACAATATGATATTCCTGGTTTCAGATAATGCGAACGGAACACAAGGCTTTAGCGAATGGCTGATGAACTACCATGGAAAATCCCTCAGAATGCCTCAACGAACCGCATATACACCAAATACTGAGTTTACAACCTGGCATGTTAGTGAAGTATTCAGAGGGGAGGCGAGGGAGTACAGGTAGAAATCTTTGTAACTGAGTAGTACTGTGCAAAATTAGTGTGTATGACAATAAATCAGCAGCATTTTTCTTACTCAAGAGAGAAGGGAATTGAGATTCCAATCCGAGTAGTTGCAGCTTTGATAAGCAAAGATGGGAAGATTCTTCTATGCAGAAGAGCTCCAGGTCAAAAGCTTGAAGGCTTTTTGGAATTTCCCGGAGGTAAAGTCGAGGCGCGGGAAACAGATCAAGAATGCCTGGAGAGAGAATTGCTTGAAGAGCTTGGTATAACAACCAAAGTATCGAAGCGAATCGCTGAAAACACTCATCACTATGAGCATCTTTCAATTACACTTCTTCTCTATCGGACCAGAATTGTAGGTGGATCAATAAAGCCCAGGGTTCATGATAGGATAGAATGGGTTCATCCATCCAAAGTACTCAATCAAGATCTGGCTCCTGCTGATATTCCATTGGCGAGGATAATCCAGTCGGAGGAATTTCATTGAAACTCGGGATTTACGAACAACTGATAACCCAGGCGCTTGATCAATCTCTTACTGAATTGGCGCATATTTACATTCACAAGAGATACATTGATGAAGCTAATAAGTCTGCCATTTATTCTGAGCACCTAAAAATTCTTCTAACAAATTCATTTTCGAAGCTGTCCAAGAAAGATTCCCATACTCTATTTAACAAAATTGCTGAACTTGCAACCGGAAACAGCAAAAACAATTTATCTTCGGAGAAACCAGAAGAGTTGTGAAGTATTTCAAAAACTGATCCTCTTTCAAGACCGGATATCTCA
>JAOZRM010000308.1 GCA_029940175.1 Candidatus Sabulitectum sp.
AACTGGGTATTACTCATGAAGATATTGATTCGTTTTTAGATAATGTGTGCAACCTGTGTACATTTCATGAAATACATTATCTATGGCGGCCATTCTTACGTGACCCCAAAGATGATCTTGTACTTGAATTGGCAATAGTGGCACAAGCTAATACCATCACAACTTTCAACACAAAGGATTTCAAGGGAGTTGAACAGCTTGGAATAAGAATACAAAGTCCCAAGCAGTTGCTGGAGGAAATACAATGGGAGCTTTAAGTCTGAGATTACCGGAATCAATACATCGTCACATTAGAGAGATAGCAAAAATAGAAGGTGTATCCATCAACCAGTTGATATCTTCTGCAATTGCCGAGAAAATATCTGCAATCATGACCGAAGAGTATTTGGAGAAAAGGGCAAAAAGAGCAGATATAGATAAAATGAAAGCTATCTTGAATGATGTGGTGGCCCGCGAACCAATCCCCGGTGATGAACTATAGGATTTGTCAGAACCTGTCGCAAATGAATGTAAGTGGGCTTCGCCGACAGATGGGCTAATCTTTTGCAATCTTAGGATACTTGGGATAAGGTTCTTACGGGAAGCAGAGGTAAGACAATGATGAAGTATAAAGGATATGTGGGCAATGTTGGATTTGATGACGAGGCAAATATTTTTCATGGGGATGTTATCAATCTTCGTGATGTCATCACATTTCAAGGAGAAACAGTTGATGAGCTTCGAAAGGCCTTTCAGGAATCAATTGACGACTATCTGGAATTTTGTGCAGAGCGTGGAGACTCTCCAGAGAAACCCTATTCTGGTAAGTTTTTGATTCGAATTGAGCCTAAACTGCACAAGGCGGCAGCATTACGTGCGACGTTGATGCACAAGAGCTTTAACACATGGATACATGATACGCTGGAAACTGCAGTAGAAAATTAATTTGCCGGGGAGTTATCATAGATTCTACGATTAGCTGCAACTGTCATTGAACATCAAAATTGAGCAGTGATTCTGTTGAGTGGAATGAGGCGGTGGAGTACACCGTCTTTACCGGCCCTGTACCCAGGTGATAGTACATATCGTATATGCCGCTGCCATCACCGGCTGGATAAACAATTACAGTGCAATCACTGAAACTGCCTGCAGGTACAGTAACCGATGGTTCAACTCTTATGCCCATTGCCGCCGAGCTCTCCCTCAGCATTGCTATTTCTTTGTTCATCATTCCGAAAGAGATCCAGACATCATATACCCTCAGAGCAGGTGAGCTATAGCACCTGAGCTCCGTATTGGTCTGTTGAAGATATTCAACGGTAGTATCAGCATATGACTCTTCAGCACCTGAGCCTGCAGGGGCAACGCTGATGATGGTGCGCTGTACATAAACAGGGAAGCCAGATTCACGGGTAAGAAGATCGGTGATCTCACACAGCCTGGAGCCGGTATAGAATGAGCTGTCGTTGTCTGCTACTGTAAAGCTTTCAATTCCGAAAAGCCAGCTGTTGCCAACAGCCAGAGGGTACCAGTTTGTAGAGTCCTCAGAGCCTGCACGCACACAGGATACCAGTGCAAACAGAATGAATACGGTTGTAAATGCGGTACGATCTCTCAAAATATTTCCCTTCTTACTGCCGGGTCATGGTGAAGCTGCCGTCTGCGTGCAGGAAAGTTGTATCTGTCATATGTCCCCAGCCATCTTCAGCCTCTGAGCTTATCACAATGCTGCCGTCTGTGTTGATGGAACTGTAGAAGAACATTGAGCCTTCTGAATTCCAGTAGTACGCTGGAATGGAGTCTATGATGCTGCCCTGATCGGAGCAGCTTAACAGATACCCCTGTGTTTCATCAGAGTTGTTCATAAGCAGAAGAATCAGAGAAGGTTTTTCCGGAACAGCTATATGCACAGGAAGAACTGTTTCGAAATTGACAGGGTGCCACTTCTCGGGAAACTCAAGAGATTCCATGAGTTCTGTGGCATTTTGAGAGTTGTTCAAGCAGTTCAGTACGAGACTGTCGTTTATAGCCACAGGAGCATCAAAGGATATGATGCCCAGGGGCAGAGTGAATCCGATGAGTGCCGTGATGGTAAGAACTGCTGCCTCAATTGTCATCTCATTTCCACCTTAAAATTCTACTGAACATTGTAGCTCTGAAGGGATCGTGTTCTGGAATGGTATGGGCTGGATACATGCATTTTTATTATTCCCGTACCCTCGTGATAGCTGTGCTCTAAAACAAAATCCGGCAAGAAGGCTTCGGATATTACAGCACAGTTGCTGAACCCTCCAGCTGGTACATAGATAAATTCATCGAAGCCTGT
>JAOZRM010000136.1 GCA_029940175.1 Candidatus Sabulitectum sp.
CTGAGAGTAATACGCAACAGCATCCCAAGTGAATCCGTCATTTCTCCAGCTCCAGATACAACTGCAGTCTTTGGAACCTCCATAATCACTGTCATAAGCACAATTAGGGTTGTTCACTGTATCCACATACCAGCCACCCCATGTTCCATCCCACCAGATCTCACACCAGACATGATCCTCATTGATATCCATGGCGCAGACGGCAGGAATAAGTGCTGTTCTTGAAACAGCGCAGAGCAGATCCTGTGTTTCACCGCAGTTACCGTTGTGCTCGTGTGCAATCACGTTGGGCTGAATTGGTCTGTTTCCGCTGGCCGCTTCATCCAGTGTTGCCCGTGTCCACTTGCTTAATATTTCAACCGCCTGAAGACTGTCGTAGAAAGTGGGAGTAGTAGACCATCCCCAGCTTCTTGTCTGCTCATCCCAGAATACCATTACATTTGAATTAAGAACCTCATTAAGAACAGGATAACCGGAATCGTCCATATCCCAAAGGTACTGCCTCCAGAATTCATCGTAAACAGAAGAGTCATCTAAAGGCAGTTCATCAGATACTTTGGGCATCACAACATAGTAGTAATAAATTTCCTTGGGTATTTCAACCCATATCGTATCCGAACCAACAACGGTGTTGTACTCTGTAGTACTGTAGTAATCAGTACCACCGTAATCATTAACATTCACATAGCTGAGAAAAGGATCATGGCTATAAATCCCCTGGGCATTATCCACAAGAAGGGTCTCGTTCCAACCGGGATTGGCAAGTATAGTCCAGGAAATATTAGCCACTGTAAAGGCAAGTTCATCGTAGTAATTCTGACCCTGGTGGGCAAGCAGCAACGCACCGTACCTGTCCTGATTGTCTTCAGTAAGTACAGAGAATTTCCATATGAGGTGTCCCTGAAGCCACTCAGGAGCAAGATCTACAGCTTGCTGCGCCTGTGTGGTAAGTGTAATTTCCGCACTCTGCTCGATGGTCTCTGAAGAGAGAGAAACAACGGCAGGAGATATCCCCTCTTTGTCTTGAATGATGAACCTGCAATCAAGAGTTGCAACTTCACTGTACTCCGTGGGAGGTTCAGAAAAAGGTAGAGGCTCAGGAACCTCCATCTTCCATGAAACTTCAGCAGGCACGGATGTTACAAGATGTACAACACTGCCAATCACCTCAACGGGATCCCCAAGCTCCATGGTAATCCCCGGAAGCTCCTCACCGGCAAAAGCCAGCGAACAGAGCAGGATCAACGAAATGTATCTCATATTCTTCCCTTCCTGTATTGACTTAAACGAGTTATCATCGTTCCAAAGATACATTTCAAGAAACCTTTAGTAAACCCTTACAATAGCCAGAAACGAATACAATTGATCGAGTACTCATTCAAATGAAAACCAAATTTTGACAGCAGAATAGCAGTAATTTATGCTCTGGTAGTTGAAATTAACTGGAATCGCTGAGTTCTGATCACAAATACCATCCCATTTCATCCGACAGCTCTATTTAAAGTAATACCCAATGCATACATCGGCAAGTGGATACATTGGGTTTTGTAAAGAGCAAAACTACTGACAAATAGCAGGAATGCCTGGCACTGGCGAGAATGGCAATAAATATCAACGAACTGACCTGGCAAGGCGGAAGCCTATATTGAGGAACTGGCTGACTTCATAATCGCTGCAGTAGTTGCGATACGCAGAGCGGCAGAGCTTGGCGCTGTCGTTCCAGCTACCGCCACGAGTTATGCGCGAAGAAGCCCCTGAAAACACCAAAGCTCTGCCATCTGTGGGGGTTCCAGAGTAATCACTGGGCCAGGTATCCTCACACCACTCCCAGACATTACCACTCATGTCATAAAGCCCCCAGAAGTTGGCTTGCTTCAAAGCTACCGGGTGGTTGCTTGAATTTGAATTAGAACTGTACCAGCAGTATTGGTTCATGGTACTCTCTGAATCACTGTCACCCCAGTAGAACCGAGTGGTAGTGCCTGCGCGGCAGGCATACTCCCATTCTGATTCACTGGGAAGTCGATACATATAGCTGGAATCAAGCGCATTCAACTTCGCAATAAATTCCTGGCAGTCATTCCAGGATACATTGTACATGGGGTAATTGTCTCCAGCACCTCTAACCATTTCATGATGTATAAACGCGGACTCTCCCATAACAGCTTCCCATATACCCTGAGTTACCTCAGTGGTCATCAACTCGAAAGAAGAAATACTTACTGAATGATCAGGGCCCTCGTCCTTACATCTATCATCCTCAGAACCAGGAGATCCCATCATGAAGGTGCCGGATGGAATGGTTACGAATTCCATACCTGAAAATGGACCTGAGGAAACACTACCGGCACTGAGTTCTATAGGAGCAGATGCTGAAGGTTCCGGTGGTATAGAAGTGGACATTTCATCGGGAATCAATTGCTTGCCGTTGTAAACAGAGGCCGGAGCAAGCAGAATAGTTAGTATTAATAAGAAATTCATTCAAGCTCCTGTTCTACATATTATAAGAGTCACTCTTCCCAGCACAGCGGAACTCATGCATTCCTGCAAACCCAAAGATATCAAGATAGTGAGATAAAGAAATACTGATCACCAATCAAGATCATTCACTACGAACTTGTTACAGAAGGTTCATCTCAAAGATATTCAAATCTCGGCCCTCAATGGATAATTTACCCCTGTACAGGTACTGGGAAGGATCTTTCTCTTCAAGAGATGCAAGAGATCGGAAAGTAATTGTGCAGAAGGTCTGACCTGCAGAAAGCTCGCGGACAAGACTGATTGCATCAATCAGAGCGGGACTGTAGGAATCTCCTGCCCTTGAGAGAGAAATGTCAAAACGAACGCTCAAACCAACATGAGCAGCAATTGAGCTGTGTGGATGCTTTTCTCTGAAACTCTGTATGAATTGCCCTGCATAAATTACATCTGTGAATGAAAGACAAATTTCCTTACCGCTCAAGCTTCTCTTTATGGGAAAAGAACTGCTCCTTGAGGTAAGTTCAGATACGGTCTTAATGTACCTGGATAGCTTCTCAGCAATAGTATCGTCGTTCCTTATCTCTTTTGCTACGCCAACAACAACGAAAGCATTCTTTGTAGGCACATACCCGGTCTTCCTTGATTTTTGTGCTTTGCTTATTGCTCTGTCGTTTTCCCTGGTGGGAGAATTGGGGAAAACTGTTATGATTTCAGGTTCGTAACCCAGGGAACGCAGTTTTTTTACTGCGGAGTATGTTCCACCGGGTTTGCTCTGCATCTTCTTGTCCCAGACAACAAGAGGAATGATCTCTCCGTCAAATTCCCTTGCAAGATTCATTGCGTACCCTATCATGTAATCTGTGGCCAGCTCGTAAACGATACCCCAGTCCTGTGAAAAAACTGAGTTGGAAACAATCTCCACAGTAGATGCCGCTTCCAGAACCTTGTCGAACCTTTCCACCCAACCACCTGGATCATCAGCTTCAAGTCTTTTCCTGAAATCTTCCACTGGTGATGGAAGAATAACTCTGCACTGCCTGCCGGCTTCTATAAGACACTCGTGAAAGAGAATGTCGGCACCATCCGCCAGAGAGGCAACACCCACACTTATTCTTAATTTACCCAGAGTGGCGCGAAGCTTTTTCTTTACAGCTTCCGATTCCTTCTGGGGAAATCTTGGTGACATACCTTTTCTATCAATTCTGTGGCCGGCGAAAAAGGCCACTCTGGGGGCACAAATGGCATCCATTAACTGCGTCAGAGCTTCCTCACCCAGCTTTTCTCCCAACATCCTGGCATTTCTTCTGACTGTTTTGATCTGTCCCACAGATTTGTATGCCATAGGCGTCACCAGTTTATACCATTTCACTGCTGTAGCAACGTCGCCCTTAACCAGATGAGCCTCTGCTATGGAAACGAGCAGCCAGAAAGAACTTCTTGTTCCCATGCTTTCGTATTCAGCCCAGCATATGTTAAGCACCTCTTCGGCAAGCGATTGTGAAATTTTCTTGTCCATTATTCTGGCCAGGGTAGCGGCATTAATGCCTGTCCAGTAATCTTTTCCCTCTCTAAAAGCTTTCAGATAGAACTGGTAGGAATCCTCCAGGAATTCAATCTTTCCGGTGGTAAGCCAGTTGTGTTTGAGGATCCCACCAACAAGACCATTTGTTTCCGGATCAGCGCCCTCTTCCATTAGAGGCTTTAAAGTACTTAGAGCCTCCCTGGTGTACCCCATTCTTGACAGGGCAAGGGCTAGAGGTTTTCGCAGAAGTGGATCGTCAGTCTGTGACAAACTTCTGTTTGCAAGCTCAATTGCCTGGAGGTAATTTCCACGCTTGATGCACTCATTTAGCTCTGCGAGAACTCTGTTGTTATTAACCATTACATCTCCTTGAGTATTATTTAAGAATCTGTATGGTTGAAGATCAAATAACAACGGCATGGTTATTCTCCGATTTTTCATTAAACTGCTACTGGTGATTTATGGTGCGTTTACTGGATATCATTGCGTATATACGAGAAAAGGATCGCAAGTGCGACCCTTTTCTCGTCTGCCTGGTTTTTAGAGATTAAACAGGTGAGCCTTGTTGAGGAATTCTACAAGAAGCTCTACTGCTGTTTCCACATCATGCTTATGGATGATGGCAACAGGGCTGTGACCGTTCCTTGTTGGAATGGAAAGGCAGGTGGCGTGTGTGTTGCCTCCGAACTTCTGCATGGAGCTGGTGTCTGTGCCGCCCCGGACAAGTATTTCCATCTGATGATCTATCTTCTTTGCCTCGGCAATGTCTCTGATGAAGTTCACAAGGGTTGGTGAACAGATAACACTGGCGTCCTGCTGTTTGATGGCAACGCCCTTGCCAAGGTCACAGATCTTCATTGTGGCTGGGAAACCTGGGGTATCCCCTGCTCCGGTAATGTCTGCGGCGATACCTATATCAGGCATAATGGCCTGTGCAGCCACTGTGGAACCTCTGAGGCCCACTTCTTCCTGAGAGGTGCCAACACAGTAAACATCAATGTTGGGGTTGCTGTACTTCTTAAAAGCCTCAACAATGATGTAAGCTCCAACTCTGTCATCAAAGGCCTTTGCTACAAGGCAATCTCCCATTTCAGTGTAAACTGTATCCATTGCTACCCAGTCGCCTCTTGAAACCTTTTCTTTAACTTTGTCGCCAGGCATGCCGAAATCAATGAAGAGCTTGTCAAGCTTTGTTGCTTTACCGGCAGCCTCCGGTGTAAGTGCAGGAGGGGCACAGACAACGCCTGTGAGAATTTCTCCTTTGCGGGTATGTACTCTTACGGTGTGTCCGAAGATGGAAGCTGCACTCCAGCCGCCGACTGGAACGATTGAAGCGAAACCATCCTTGTCGATGTTGTAAATAAGGAATCCGATCTCATCAATGTGACCGGCCAGCATTACCTTTGGCCGCTTGTCTCCTTCTGAACCGTACTTAACTGCAGTAATATTCTTAATTGCATCTGTTCTTATTTCATCAGCTGTGTCTTTGAGCTCTTCTCTAAGAAGTTCCACCACAAAATCTTCGCGACCGGAGACTCCGTCAACCTCACAAAGTCTTTTCAGTAAATCCATGTTTGCCTCTTTCCTTCTGTCTGTCTTCAGTTTTTAATTAGTTAACAGTTCTATACATATTATCGACATTGCAACTTATCGTTCTACTAAAATTGATTGAAGTACCTGTTAATTATGAAGTTAAGAATTGAAGGTTGGAGAGTTCTTCTTCTGTTGCTCGGCTGGATATATTGAGAAACTCTATGCCAATCACTTTGTCATTCTCATCGAAATCCAGAATAACACCAGGGCGAATTTCCTCGGATTCTACAACCCTGTTTTCATCAAGTCGAAAATACAAAGAATTACATTCTTTATTGATTCTTATTCTCATTGTATCACCTCACTCTCCTGTCAAAGAAAAGCTGTTCAGGGTGTTTGTATTTCAAAACCAGCGGCATCCATGTAGGGAGTCGCTGTTGTACCGGAGAATCTGATATCTCTGTAAAGAGCCTGTGCAGCTTCTGTGGGAGTAAGGCCGTTCTCAAGTATCTGATTAAGGTAGTAGAACTCGATGATAGCACTGCCTCCCCAGTCGACAGATGTGGTATAACCTGAGACTGCAAAGTCATCTCTCCAGTTTGATCTGGAGTTCAATATTGTCTCGTCGGTACGACCGGCCATTATCTCGCAACAGCTGAAATGTACCAGCTGAAGGTTGTTCATTGGAGCAAGTGCGCCTGCAAGCTCCCGGGGAGAGATCGTTCCTGAATTCAGTGCAATACCTGCTGTTGTTCCGTGGGAAGCAAAGATAAGGTAGACATCACCGGGAAGAACTGCAGCCTCTGCGCAGAAATTCTGAACATCATCAAGGTCGTGAACAAAGCGATGTCGTATTTCCAGGCCTTCCAGCCTGCCCAGCCATGAGTCAAGCATCTCTCCGAAGGAGTACTCGTTCTCACGCATTGATTCCTGCCACTCGGCTTCCAGAATCAGAAGCCAGGTGGATGGTTCACCTGTCGCTCTGTGTCCGTCCCAGGCACTCCATGTGCGGACCCCTTCTGCACGCCACTGCCCTGAAAAGGAATTGCCACCTTCTGAAAGCTGGAACCAGCCGCTGCCAGCAGCATCTCCCTCATCGTAAGTAAAGATCAGTTTTCCGTTTCCTGTTACAGTTCCCTCAATTTCAGACATCGTACCGTAACTGTACCAGCCAGTGACTGAACTGCCGCTCTGTTCAAGAACCATATCACCATAGGTAGTTTCCCAGGTTCCTGAGAAGTCTGAAGTTGCCAGTAAAGCAAGTATCATCAGCATCATTCTATCACCGCCTTTATTCTTCTGACACCACGCGAGGAACTTTTTTCAGATGCTATTCTGAATCTGCCCAGTTCTGATGTGTTCTCTACATGGGGTCCTCCACATATTTCAGTAGAGTATTTACCTATGGTGTATACCTTTACTACATCCCCGTACTTGTCTTTAAAGAACCCGAGAGCACCTAGTTTCTCCGCCTCATCCGGGTGCATTTCCTTCATCTCTATTGATACTTTATCGTTTATGGCACTGTTCACCAGAGCTTCCACTTCCTTTTTCTGCTCATCTGTCATTTTCTCCGGGTACAGAAAGTCAAATCGGAGTCTTTCAGCAGTGATGTTACTGCCTTTCTGCTTAACAGAATCTCCCAGTACTTTTCTCAGAGCGGCATGAAGCAGATGGGTAGCTGTGTGAAGCTTTGTGACCATTTCACTGTTGTCGGCCAGGCCACCCTTGAACTTCTTTTCAGCACCTTGTTTAGAGAGCTCACGGTGCTTGTCGAAAGCTTTGTTGTAACCGTCCATGTCCACTGTCATGCCATTCTCACCTGCCAGATCGGCTGTGAGCTCAACTGGAAAACCGAAGGTATCGTACAGTTTGAAAGCAAGCCTTCCAGCTATGATCTTGTTGGGATTCTTCAGCAGGTTTGGCAGCATCTTATTGAATTGTTTCATTCCTGCCTGGAGGGTTTCTCCGAAGAGTTTTTCCTCTCGCTCCAGTTCGTCCAGGATCAGTGCTTTGTTTCGCACCAGCTCCGGGTATTCCTCGCCCTCGATCTCAATAACCATGGTAGCAAGTTCCCCCAGGAACCCCTTGGGGATATCCAGCTTCATTCCATGTCTGATCGCAAGTCTGATAAGCCTTCTAAGAACGTACCCCTGATCCACATTGGAGGGCACTACGCCCTGATCGTCACCGAGAATATGGGTTGTGCTTCTTATGTGATCGGCAATGACCTTTTCCGATCTGGTTGATTCTGTTGTGTTTGCAAGCTCTCTGATTCTCTTGATAAGAGGTTTCAGAACACCGATCTCATAAACAGTTTTGTATCCGCCGAGCATGGCTACTGTTCTTTCAACACCCATTCCAGTGTCAACATTTTTCTGCTCAAGAGGTTCGTAAGTACCTGCTTCAGTTTTGCGGTACTCCATGAAAACATCATTCCATACCTCAAAGTACTTACCGCAGGAACATCCCGGCTTGCATTCCTCACTACAGGGCTCTTTTCCGGTGTCATAAAACATTTCCGTGTCAGGGCCGCAGGGGCCGGTTGCACCGGTTGGTCCCCACCAGTTGTCTTTCATGCCGAAACTGAAGATCCGTTCATTTGGAACACCAGCGCTCATCCAGATCTGCGCTGCTTCATCATCTGCGGGGATGTCTCCCTCACCGGCAAACACCGTTACGCTGATCTTCTCCGGGTCGAAACCAAGCCACTCTTTACCTGTAAGGAACTCCCAGCTCCACTGGATCGCTTCTTTCTTGAAGTAGCCCCCCAGTGACCAGTTGCCCAGCATTCTGAAAAAAGTAAGGTGTGTGGCATCGCCAACTTCTTCAATATCACCTGTTCTTATGCATTTCTGAACATCAACCAGTCTTTTCCCCTGAGGATGCTTCTCTCCGAGAAGATAGGGCACCAGAGGCTGCATTCCAGCAGGCGTGAACAGAATGGTTGAATCGTTCTCCGGTATTATTGAAGCACCGGGAATTCTTTTGTGATCCTTGCTCTCGAAAAATTTAATGTAAAGATCAACAAGCTCTCGTTCAGTCATTTAAAATTCCTTCTGGTAGATTCT
>JAOZRM010000137.1 GCA_029940175.1 Candidatus Sabulitectum sp.
CGAGGCGGGCATTGTATCTGAAGCGGTTCGAACAGGAAGAACAATAAACATCTCCGATGTTCTTCAATCAGGAATGTTCACGCGAGTTTTACCGGATATCAGAAGTGAGATTGCCATTCCTCTCTTAAGTAGAGGAAGGGTTGTCGGTGTTATTGATCTGGAAAGTACGATGGTGAACCGATTTCAGAGTGATGACATCAGGAGGTTGAACAATGTGGTCGGGTTCACAGCAGGCGTTCTGGAAACAGCTCTTCAGCAGACTGAGCTGATAAAACTTGCCCGTCGTGACAGGCTCACTGGTTTGTACAATATGACCTTTTTTGAGGAAAGATATCCAGAAGAATTTGAGCGAGCTGACCGGTACGAATACTCTTTTTCATTGATAATGATGGATATAGATGATTTTAAGCATTACAATGATTCCTTTGGGCATCCAATGGGTAATGTACTTTTACAGAAGCTTACTCAGGCAATGACTGACGCTCTTCGAGACGTGGATATTCTTGTCAGATATGGAGGAGAGGAATTTGTCTGTATTCTTCCTCTCACAGACAAGCAGGTTGCCCAGGAGATCGCCGAAAGAATTCGAGTAAAGGTTATAGAAGCCAGCAAGAGCATTCCCAATGCTGCTGAACAACCAAGGGGGTTTGTCAGTCTCAGCCTGGGAGTTGCGACTTTCCCTGTTGATTCCAGGGAGAAGGATGAGCTTCTGGAGATTGCAGATCAGAGAATGTACAGAGCAAAGAGGGCCGGTAAGAACAGAGTCTGCTACAGCTGAGGTAACAAATGAAATACGATGTTGTCATTCAGGATGGTTTTGATTTCTACTGTGTTAGAAGACTGCGTGAGGCCATTG
This sequence comes from Candidatus Sabulitectum sp., assembly GCA_029940175.1. Taxonomy (GTDB): domain Bacteria; phylum Fermentibacterota; class Fermentibacteria; order Fermentibacterales; family JCC-6; genus Sabulitectum. The sequence continues at coordinate 857 of JAOZRM010000137.1, forward strand.
CATCCATGGTGGATACTGCCGGAGGCTGGCCTGCAGGCACTTCAACCGGAGACAGAGTTCTTTTAAAAGTTAACATGCTTGCAGCGAAACATCCTGCAAGAGGAATAACAACTCATCCGGCAGTTGTGGCAGCAGTGGCATCTCTGCTGAAGGACAGAGGTTGTGATGTTGCTATTGGAGACAGTCCGGGAGGAGCGATTAAAGGAGTTGAGCGGTACTGGAAGAACTGTGGTTTTACCCTTGCAGCAGAAGTGACTGATTCAGAGCTTGTGAGTTTTGAAGGATCCGGATCAAGAAAAATTTCAATACATGATCGTGAATACGATATAGCGCTTCCTGTTCTTGAGGGATTCGATTGCAGAATAAATCTGTGCAAGTTCAAAACTCACATGTACACAAGATTGACTAATGCACTAAAAAATTCTTTCGGTATTGTGCCCGGACTGGGTAAGGCATTACTTCATATGCGCAGTCCCCGCCCGGTGGATCTTGCTGTAAATATTGTGGATCTTCACGAAATAGCGAATTTCAGCCTGCACATAAGTGACGGGATACTCTGCATGGATGGTAGAGGACCCAGTACTGATGGAAGAAGAAGGCACGAAGGATTTCTCGCAGTGGCTCTGGACGGGGTTCATCTGGATATGGTTCTGTCACAGATGGCCGGTCTTCCATGGAACCACCTTGACAGTAACGTGGAGGCTGTTTCCAGAGGGCTGGGTAAACCCATGGCTGACATAACAGTTCACGGCAGTCACGAATTTGTTGATTTTGATATTCCTGAAAGATCCTACCTTAATCATATCCCCAGATGGCTGGGTTCTGCGACAAGATTGCTTTTGCGCACCGCACCGGTCTCCAATGAATTGTGTACTGGTTGTGGAGTCTGTAAAAGAGCCTGTCCTGTTGATGCTATTGAGATAAAGAATGGAAGAGCAAAGATGCAGAAGGGCAAATGTATCATGTGCCTGTGTTGTCACGAGCTCTGTCCGGAGAACGCAGTTGAGCTTAAGCTTCCTTTTGGAAGGAGATAGCAATGCCACGCAAGGTTCCCTTTTCCCATAAAGTAGAGTACTTTCTCACAAGGCTCACAGGTTTTTTTCTTTCCATTATTCCATTGCAGTTCGCCCTGATGGGGGGTGCTTTGCTTGGCAGGATAGCCTGGTTTCTTGGAGTAAGAAGAAAGGTTTCCAGGATCAACATCACCGCGGCATTCCCGGATAAAACTCCAGGGGAAGTAAACACTATTGGAAGTGCCTCCTACGCAAATAATGGCAGATTTATGGTGGAATTCATCCGTCAGAGGCGTATGGGGAAGAAATACTTTGAGAAGTACATAACGGTGGAACAGACTGATGCCCTGGAAAAGATGCTTGAACACCCAACTGGAATTATTGGACTCACCTTCCACTTTGGGAATTGGGAGTACTATGGAGTATCCAATGGATTCTTAGACAAAGATATCAATTTTCTTGTAGGTAAGCAGCGTAACAGCCTGGTTGATGGATACATAAACAGGCTCCGGTCTTCACATGGAGCAAAACTGCTTACAAGAGATGTTTCAATGCGGGGTATAATCAGGATCTCACGCAGAGGCGGTATCGTGTGCTGGCTCAGCGATCAGAGCGCAGGGAAGAATGGCCTGGTTGTTGACTTCTTCGGGTATCCCGCCTCAACTCCCAGGGGGGCTGCTGCTTTCAGCGTGAAACTGAATATGCCCATAACCTGCGGTTTTATGGTGAGAGAGAAAGGGCCTTATCAGCGATTTGTAGTGAAAGAATTCCTTATGCCGAACAGAGACCTTCCGAAGCATGAGGCTGAGATTGAGCTGACACAGAGGTATACAAAGGTGCTTGAGGAAATGATAAAGGAGTACCCTGAACTGTACTGGTGGTCACATAGAAGATGGAAGAGAACAACAGATCTTTATTCCCGTTAGGAGTGTGGCGGTATGCTGAAAAGGTACTTCAAGCTCGAAGAAGCAGGCTCTACAGTACGCACTGAGGTTCTTGCCGGTCTTACTACATTTCTTACAATGTCTTACATCATTTTCCTGCAGCCGGCAATTCTGTCCGGTTCTCTTTTCGGCATGGATACCGGGATGGACTACGGATCCATTCTTACCGCTACCTGTATTGCTGCGGCTGTTGCCACTGCCATCATGGCTCTTTATGCAAAGTATCCCATAGCCCAGGCTCCGGGTATGGGAGAGAATTTCTTTTTTGTCTTTTCTGTGATACCTGCAGCTGCAGGTCTGGCCTCTGTTCAGTCCGGCCAGGCTCAGGCCTGGAGTATTGCACTGGGAGCTGTGTTTGTTTCCGGAGTGTTGTTCATCCTGCTTTCTGTTTTCGGAGTGCGGGAGAAGATAATGAACTCAATCAGTCCCCAGATGAAGATTGGAATTGCCGCTGGTATCGGTTTGTTCATATCCTTTATTGGATTGCAGAATTCAGGCCTCATAGTCAGTTCTCCAGGAGCTTTTTTGAAGATGAATCCTGATTTTGCATCTCCTGATATATGGATCTTCTTTTTTGGAATAGTACTTACTGCATCGCTTATGGCAAGAAAAGTTAAAGGAGCTGTTTTCTGGGGAATACTGGGTTCAACCCTCTTTACACTTCTTCTTCGCAGTATTCTCAGTGAAGCAGTTTTTAGTGATTCAAGACTATTCACTCTGTTTGCTCCTGCTGAAAAAATAGTATCTCAACCTCCCAGCATAGCTCCTACACTTTTCAAAATGGATGTTGCCGGTGCACTGAACCTTACAATGCTGCCATTCATTATTGTATTTCTTGTTATGGATGTTTTTGATACCATGGGAACACTGGTTGGGGTGGGAGAAAGAGCCGGATTCATTAAGAACAATCGTCTGCCCAGGGTGGAAAAGGCAATGCTGTCAGATGCTGTGGGAACCGTTGCAGGAGCAGCTCTTGGAACCAGCACCGTAACCAGTTTTATAGAAAGTACTGTTGGTATTGAGCAGGGTGGTCGTACCGGTCTCACTGCTCTTACCGTAGCATTTCTTTTCCTTAGTGCATTATTCTTCTCGCCTGTATTTGCAATGGTGGGAAGTTATCCTCCCATCACAGCACCTGCACTTGTTATTGTGGGTTCCATGATGCTGCAGAATGTGAAGGGCATGAACTGGAAAGACCATACAGAGACTATCCCTGCTTTTCTGGTAATGATCGGGATACCATTTACCTGTTCGATCGGTGATGGCCTTGCCCTTGGTTTCATTAGTTACCCGATTATCAAGCTTCTTTCCGGCAGATCAAGGGATGTTGGATGGTTTGGCTATTTACTTGCTGCTATGCTGATTATATACTTTATACTTGTTCGGGGTGTAGTATAGAGGGGGGTAATTGTTACATATGCTAATAAGCAGGCAGTTGCCGGTAAGCCCGGAAAGAGCCTATGTCCTGGGTTGTGGTAAGTTCGGCAGTTCCGCTGCCTTCAAAATTAATAGCAAGTGGCCGAACTGTGAAATTCACGTGGTAGACAGCATTGCAGAGTTATCTTCGAACACCCCGGGGCTACTTCACGCCGGTACAGAGGCGGTTCAATTTCTGCGGGACAACCTTCACAGGAACAGACCGGATGAACTGGTGATTCCCTGCATACCGGAGCATCTGGCTTTTGAATGGGTGCGCAGTCATATCGGTTTTCCAATTCCGGTACCTGTTCGTCTTATGGAGTCTCTGCCAGGGGCAATCGCAGGAAAAGATGGATGTATCTACTGTTCTTTCAGCGATTTTGTCTGTCCCTCCGACTGTACTGAGCCGGAGGGCTATTGCCCGATTACAGAAGAAGAGCGGGAAAAACCTCTCTTTGAAACCTTTGAGCAGATCAGTTTGAATTCCTATAAAGTCATTGTGGTTCGATCTGCGCAGCTTCTCCCGGGCGTCGGGGCCTTTACATCTGATCAACTGCTTACTTTGCTTGCTTACCTTAGAAAAGAGAAGGGGAGATTTCTTATTGGAACTGCATCCAGGTGTCATGGGGTTGTTAACGGTTTTGTCCACTGAAAGGAAAGAACTGAATGAAAAGAGTAATAGTAATTCTGATGATTCTCACTGCACTGGCAGCAGCAGAGGATTTCAAAAGGCACGCATTCACTGTATCTGGCGGAATACCGGGTTTTCTTATTCCGGAACTGGCTTACGAGTACTCAATTGACGCCAGCAACAAGATTGGAATATCAGCTGGCAGTATTGTCCTGTGGCCTGAATACAGACTGAGTTATACCAGAATGATGAGATCATTTGAATTGATGGGAAGTATTGGTCATGTTCCAACAGCAGATAGCTCAGATAGTAATTTCCTGAGTGATATTTTTGAAGAGATTCTCTCTGGAGGAACAGAAGGTTGCACTTTCGTTTCGGCAACTGGCGGCTACAGGTTTACAGCAGACATGGGCTTTATTTTTAGAGCTGCTGCTGGTGGGGCTGTTTTTGTGGGAGATGATGGTTCAGCTGTTGTACCATTTGTTCAGCTTGGAATCGGGTTCGGCTTTTGACCTAATCAAACAGCACCTAAATACAGGCGACTATAGAGCATAAAAAGCTATGCCCTGTGCGATCATCTGTATACAGAGCATTGACGGCAGAAACAGCTGGTATTATCCTCAGCGTTAGGGTTTCATGAAAAAACAGAAGAAGATTCAGCCGGAGGTAAGTATGAAAATTCTATTGATGCTTGTTGTGATGGCAACCGGGTTGTGTATTGCCCAGGCTCCCGAGTACCAGTCATACTACTACCAGCAGTGTGCCGGTACTGCAATTGATGTGGGCTATTACGGGGCTCCATGTGTAGCAGACTGGAATGGTGACGGCGAGAAGGACATGGTTCTTGGAATCTTTACTGGTGGGAATATTCGTTTTTATGAGAACGAGAATACCAATGACTCACCGGTGTTTAACAGTTATACCACTTTGAAGGCCGATGGTACTACCATTGTCCTTCCTTCCGGTTGATGCACCGGCGCTACAAATCCGCAGGTTGTGGATTGGAACGGTGACGGTCTCCTTGATATTATTGTAGGTGACAGAAACGGTTTTGTTTCCTTTTTTGAAAGAACAGGCTCGGGAGTAGATGATCTTACAGCAGCAGGCCATGTAACTGCCAGTGGAACAGTTATTGATGTTGGTTCAAATTCAGCACCAGTGGTGGTTGACTGGAACAACGATGGTCTTCTTGATCTTCTCATTGCAAATGAGGCCACCAATCAGGGTATCAGGCTTTATCTTAACTCGGGAACCACATCTGTTCCGGTTCTAACCACCTGGACTTACATTCAGAGCAATGGTACTAATATTAACAGGTATCGCTGTTGTCCACAGGTTTACGATATGAACGGTGATGGCAGGAAAGATCTCATCATGGGCGAGAATGATGCCCGCATTTACTACTACGAAAACACCGGTACCGATGCTGCCCCGGTGTTCAGCGCTTTTGAAGTAATTCAGAGCAATGGAAGTCCTCTTGATCTTTATTCAGGTACAAGACTGTGGGTTAACGACTGGAATGAAGATGGATTTCCCGATCTGCTTGTAAGCGACTTCAACGGTTTTGTCCATGTGTTTATAGCAGAACTTACAGGTATAGAGCATGGAGCGAACACAACCGGTTTTGCAGTTACGCCTGCAGTAAATCCTGCAATGGGTAACTTCAACCTCAATGTGCAGACACCCATGGGTGGAAATGTTGAGCTAAGGGTTTATGATTTCGCCGGAAGGCTTGTTGCCGCAAAGAATTCCTCGGGTATGTCAGATGGTTCAAACCTGGTTGTTATGGATGCAGGTTCGCTGGCCACAGGTGTTTACACTGTAGTGGCTGCAAGAGGTTCTGATATCTCTACCTGCAGGATGGTTCTTACGAACTGATCCGGGTGTTAACCGGCAAGCGAAAGCGCACTTTAGAGCCTCCCGCGTTAGTGGAAGCTCAGAGTTCACGCCAGTAACAGACCTTCTTAAATAACAGAAGCCCGGGGTTTTTCCCGGGCTTCTGTTGTTACTTGAGTATTATCAATCCAGCAGCACAAACCGCCCTGTTTGTGTGAATTCACTGGAGTTAAGCCAAATCATGTATGTGCCGGACGAGAGGGCAGGGAGAGTTACTGAATGCTCACCCACCGGCCATGAGTCGGAAACTGAATACACCTGTCTGCCTGCAAGGTCGAAAACAGCAAGCTCAGCTGCGAGAGGTTCTGAAACAACAAAGGAAAGAGATGGAATTCCCATCTGCGGGTTGGCAATTGCAGAAAGAAGCAGTACAGCCGTCTGATCTTCCTCTTCAATACCCATGGAAGGATATTGAAAGGACACCTGATCAAGCACAGGTGTGCCGAACATACCGTCTGTTTCCATGAGTACTGCATACTGAATGTACCTGTGTGTACTGTCAATAAAACCTGCAAGGCTGCCAGGCTCATAGATGTACTCTGACCATGTGCCCATGTCATCAGGGTCGTTACTGCTTCTTACAGTGAAGTACATATCAGTGCCGGGGGGTTCAGTGCCTTCCCAGGCAATTGATTCCCACTCAGGGTTGTACTCCATGTCACGGATGGTAGAGGTAAGACTGCCGGAATTCTCACCCTCAATCGAGTACCAGAGAACAGCTCCGAAATAAATAGCTGAAACAATATCCAGAACACCATCATTATCCACGTCAGCAGTTTGCAGGTCAAAGAATGTATATTCTGAATCCAGTGGGTGTTTTGCCCACTGGGTTGCTGCTCCACCAATATTCTCCCAAAATGCAAGTTCCTGGACGTTTCCTCCCCAATGGCCTGATGCAGCAAGAATATCAAGATGCCCGTCTTCTGTAAGGTCAACAGCACGAATAGAACTTGCTCCCCCGAATTCATCATCAATAATATGCTGTTCCCATTCTTCACAGGAACCATCCAGGTTCTCAAACCAGTATATCCTGCCATAGTCACCTGGATTAGAATCTGCAGCAAGAACATCAATGTCTCCGTCGTTGTCCACGTCTTCTGCATGAACTGACTTAGGCGTGCCATAAACAGGGTCAGTGTCAAACTGATACAAGGACCACTGCAGCCCGGTGCCATCAACATTCTCCCAGAAGAAGAGCCCATCAGATGAACCAAAATCTGTTGAAGCACTGAGAATGTCTATGTCACCATCCAGATCCAGGTCTGTGAGGCACAGCTCTTCGAAATCATCAAAATCCTCATCTTCAGTTACAATGTGCCTCTGCCAGTACGTGCCTGCACTGTCTGTATTCTCCCACCAGCTTACGCCGACTCCATGAGTATAACTGCCAACGACAATATCGTTGTCTCCGTCTCCGTCGATATCAGCTCCGTAGATGCAGTGAGGAAAAGGAAAAAGGTCGATGAAACACTTCTCCCAAACAAGCCCGGTTCCATCTGTGTTTCTGTACCAGAAAAGACTGTCATCTGCGCTAGTAGTTATAGCTCCCACTACATCAATGTATGAGTCTCCGTCAATATCAACCGGATATGCCGCGCGGCATGTGCTGCCCGGGGAGTCAATGATGTGATCTGTCCAGTTAGTTCCTGTTCCGTCATTCTCAAACCAGACGTGTTTTTCATTTGATGTAGAACTGGTTACTATATCTATATTCCCATCTCCGTCTATGTCTGCCGGATATGCAAACCATGTACCTCCAACACCAGCACCCACAAGGTGTTGTGTAGATTTCATGTCAAGGTAGATCATTCCTTCAGTTCCATCCCAGGTGATACA
>JAOZRM010000309.1 GCA_029940175.1 Candidatus Sabulitectum sp.
CTACTGATCTACCCAGTTTTTTTCCAAAGAATTTACCCAGATACAATCCCATCAGTGAAACTCCGAATGTGACAGTTCCGATTATTGCCACAGGGGTAACTATCGACATGTTCAAAAATGCAAAGCTGATTCCAACGGCGAACGCGTCTATGCTTGTTGCGATGGACTGAGAAAGAAGTGTGAGTATCTGAAGCTCTGTATCCTTCTCTTCCCCATTCTTTGTTAAGCCTTCATAGATCATTTTTCCACCAACAAATGAGAGCAGAACAAAGGCGACCCAGTGATCATATTCTTTGATATGCTCATTTATCCCAATACCTGCAAGCCAGCCAATCAGGGGCATCAGTGCCTGGAAAAAGGCCAGAGAAAAGGAAATAATCAGAACTCTCTTCAGATTCAGATTTCTTATGGTCAGTCCGTTTGCCACGGATACGGCAAATGAATCCATAGACAAAGCAAAGGCGATTAACACTATCGAGAGAGTATCCATCTTCCTGTCTGACTCCTTGAAGTAGTTTGTTCGGGTATCTGAGGTTCATGAAACATACTACCTTTGTGGTTATTCCAGCCGGTATGTGTACTTCATCTGCTTCTTTATTGTTCTATTTTTCAGATCTGATTTGTTTTTAATCGATTCTGTATATTACCGACCGGGGGTATCTTAGGATGGGGGTCTTATTTGATATCACGGGTTGGCTGGTCATTGCTTGTTCTGTTCTCTCTTTGTTCATTGGGGTTTGGTTCCAGCGGTGAGGAACTTGCTTTATCGCGATTGTCTGCTACTACCGACATGCTTGTTTCCATTGGCGAGGAGATGATGGGTGAACCTGTTACCGGACTGATGGTACTGGAGGACACTGTTACGATCGATATGTCTCTTTCTGGTGAGTACACCTATCAGTTCATAATGTGGACCGAATCAACATTCAATTATGTAGACTTCTGGCTGACCAATCCCCAGGGCGGAACACCCCGGGGGGATCTGTCCGATCACACTTCCTTTTCAGTTATGCCTTCCTCCGCAGAGCCTGAAGTATGGAAATTGCAGATGGAGCTGCTCGAAGGTGCTGCATGCGACACTGCCTATTACGCCGTAGCTGTACTTAGAAGAGAAAGACTGGTTCTTTAAGGCTTATCAACCCCGTTTCTTCTCCTCTCAACGTATTCCGGCAGCAGGTTTGATCAAGCTGCCTAAACAATATTTTCCATACACGACATCTGCTATATTTCCAGCGAGGGGATATAGAAATGGAGTTACGATGTTATCGTGCCTGACTGTTGTTGTGCTGCTTCTGGTCTCATCTGTGTATGGTATGGATAGTGGAGAAGAGATTGCCCTGCGGAGATTAACTACGACTACTGATATTCTTACGTCTTACGGAGATGAACTTGTTGGTGAACCCGTTAGTGGTATTCTTCTTCTGGAAGACACTGTCTCTATTGATTTAAGTCTTAACTCTTCATACTTCTATGAACTTCTTATCTGGACTGAGTCTTCATTCAATTATGTTGACTTCTGGGTTACAGATCCTACCGGCTCAGTACCTGTGAGTGATCAAACCGACCATGTCAGTTTTTCCGTTACTCCTCATTCTACTGAATCGAAAACATGGAACCTGCAGATTGAGTTACTTGAAGCGGCAAATTCAGATACAGCCTATTATGCTTTTGCATTGCTGAGAAGAAGTCGATGAAGTACCGATAAACTAATTTGTGTTCTTGATTCCACTACACCGATACAATAGCAAAATAGCTCATCATGGCAACGTATAACAATGTTGCAACACAACTGCGCCACAACCGGATGGGCGACTTGACCTCATCTGTAAAATACCTGTAACCATGAAGTATTCCCGCTTGAAAAAGATAGATCGCATACCCGGCAAGGGCAAGAATCAGAGGGTTTTTCCCAGCATCTGCAAAAAACGCAATTACCCCCATGAGCCCAAAAGCCAGATTCGCAAAACCTACTTCAAACATCCAGTCAGGCTTATCAGTAACCCAGCCAAGTCTTTTCATGTCTGATCTATAAAAAACCACATGCCTTACAAATGATAGCACTCCAACAATTCCAACTGTGGAGAGCACAACAATTCTTAACGCTAAAAGTGGTTCAGTAGAAACAAAATAGAAACCAAAAAATATACCTGCGGCTCCAACAGCCATACTAATGATACTGATCAATCCAGACATTTGTACCTCCCTGAAGAGTAAAAGAAATAATACAAAATATTTCAGTGAACACAATGGTACTTACTGCTCCCTCCGAACACCCCTAAAGTCCATAAGGACGG
>JAOZRM010000138.1 GCA_029940175.1 Candidatus Sabulitectum sp.
TCTACAATATTCTACAGGTTTTGAGTGTAACGCCATTTTGTTATGATGAACTGGCGCAACTCTTTAGCAATGCAGGATTACAGTTTGGAGACAATAAAAACCCTAACCAGTTGTCTCTCTTCGACTTATGATGGGACACTAGTGTCTATAAGTAATAAATTTATGGTCGCAACGGCTGATTAGTAATCCATCCCGAGGGTACAACTTTATGCATCGCGCTTTTCATGCCCTCGTATGTACCAGTAGGATCAATAACATCGTTGTAATTCCAGCACTCTGTGAAACAAACACCACAACTGGTACAGTTTTCATAATCAATGTAAATCATATCATGTCTGGGGCCAATGGGCAAAGTATCCTGCCAGACAGCATCCTCCGGACAACCAGATCCGGTAGAGATTTCTCTTTCAGCAGTATACCAATCATTCAGAATATGACACCCACCGTAGCAACCCAGGGAATCACTCCCTGTTGTGCAGAGGGCACAATTTTTTGTTTGAGGTCCAAAGAAAGATTCCCTTGCATTAAAAAAGATTATCCGATAAGAATCACTTGTTGACATCACATCAGGAGATGGATTATCGATATTGTAAAATGCTCTTAAACCGAAATAGTAATTGGTTCCATTTCTTGTGCCGGTGATAGCGTCAACAGGGCAGACATCCATACATTGCCCGCACGATGTGCATCGTTCATAATCGATAATAGCTATACCACCCTGTACTGTAATAGCATTGCTGGGGCAGGCCTGTTCGCATAAACCACAGGCAATACATGGTTCACTTTGAACTTCAATAACATTGAATACATTTGCAGTATCCGCCGGTGCCTGAATCGTTGCCATTACAACGCAATCATCCCAGTTGTCTAGACTAATAGGCTCCTCTTGAGCACGAATTTCATAATACTGGGCATCTTCAACCTCATCCCAGCGTAATGTGAAAGCTGAATACTCACCAAGATTATCGTATAGGTATAAACCTTCAGAACCAAGTGTAAATCCGGTATCTACAAGAAGATCACCACTGGTAATGCTAGTGGGGATTACCGGGTTTTCAGAATCACTTAAACATGCGACTGCTGATACAAATAGCACTGCTACCATTAGACCAATAATATGTTTTTTCACAAGTATATCCTCCATCTGAAATGCGCATAATCTATTTCGCATGTCTTGTGTTTCAATAAGAGTACATTCAATTAGGGTACTATTGTTCCTCTCAGCCCAAGAAACAAGCGTTTCTGGAAACAAATATATGATTTACATAAGCGGTCGAAGGGGCTGGTCCAATACCCAGCTACCAGGAACACTTCTTACATCACAAATCAAAGTCGCCCGTAATTCCAGTATTCAATATCATAATACAGGGGGCTCTCCACTTCATACCAGTGATTGCGACCTATCCCCAAAAAGCTGGACACGGTCAGGTTAGAGATCATCTATCCTCACACGAAGCGGGGAATCTCATTCAATAGAGAATACAGGTTCCATGGATCTTGTTCTAATTGCAGTCATTCCTCAAGCTCACACTCAGTAGACAATTCCGTATATATTTCGACTCCCTGCGGAGGGGTGCCAGAGCGGTTGAATGGGGCGGTCTCGAAAACCGTTGTCCTCTTTTTGGGGGACCGTGGGTTCGAATCCCACCTCCTCCGCCAGGGAAATCTCCTGGTTTCTATTTCCACTCAGCCATGGGATCCAGGTAGTCAAACCGGGGTTCTATTACGTATTCCCCATCTGTATTGATGAAGCCGCATTTACCTCCAACTACAACAGGAGCCAGACCTTCGGAAAAGTTGCCTGCACCGTCAAATCGAAGAGGGATGACCACTTCACCTTCGGGATTGATGTAACCCCTCAGGTTCCCTGTTTGAACAAAAGACAGACCGCCGAAGAAACCTCCTGCATTTTCATACTGAGGAGTAATAACAGTTTCTCCCTGTTTATTGATGAATCCGCACATTCCATCTTCCCGGACAAGAGCCAGGCCCCCCTGAAAACCAAGAGTATTTCCTATGTCCGCAGGGATAACCATTTCACCATCTGTGTTAATGAAGCCACACATGCCGTCCACAACAACAATAGCAAGCCCTTCGGAGAAACCCAGTACAAATTCGAACTCTGGTTCAATGGCAAAATCTCCCGAAGTGTTAATAAACCCGTACAGGCCGTTGTACTGAACATTTGCCATACCTTCTGAAAAAACTGCCGCAGACTGGAACACAGGCTGAATTACCATATCTCCCTGGGTATTGATGTAGCCCCATCTACCGTCAACAAGCACGCCTGCCAGCCCTTCTGAAAACCACAGGGCAACTTCGTACTGGGCAGGAATGGCTATCTCCCCTGCGGTGTTTATATACCCGCTTGCACCACCGACTTGAACAAGTGCCAGCCCTTCTGAGAACCCCAGAGCATTGGTGAAGTCGGGAGCAATGACCATTTCACCCTCTCTGTTTATGAAGCCTCGGTTGCCGTTAACCTGGACAAGAGCAAGCTCCCCTGAAAAACTCCAGGCATCTTCAAACTGAGGTGGAATAATGAATTCTCCCTGTTGATTCACATATCCCCACAGTCCGGCACTCATGACTGGAAAAAGAAGATCAACCGCAGATTCTGCCACCTGGTTGTTATCAGCAATGTCCTGTGTTACCGGCTCTTCGCTCTTGTTGCATCCGATGATCAGCAAAACCACAGCAATAGAAAAGATTAGTTTTTTCACTTTTTCCACCTGTTCCTTCGGCTATCTGTTTAGCAGAGCTCTTATGAACGCATCTCCTTTAATGACACCGTAGCTTCCACTTTCAGTACTGACCTCGTCATAGGAAGTTACGTTGTCAGCTTTGTCTCCCGGGCGATAGATCAGGAATGGTACCGGGTCATGAACATGGGTTCTGATGTCACATGGAGTACCGTGATCCGGTGTGATACCAATGGCCACATCTTCTTTCATCCTGGCTGTTTCTTCTATCAGGTATTTGACGATCCTGTTATCGAGAAACTCTATGGTTTTTATCTTGAGATCAACATCTCCTTCATGCCCTGCTTCATCGGTGGCTTCAACATGAAGATATACGAAATCATAGTCACCTTTGAGAGCATCAACCGCAGCCTTTGCCTTGCCTTCATAGTTGGTGTCGTACAAACCGGTTGCACCTTCTACCTCAATAATATCCAGCCCTGCATAAACACCAAGACCCTTGACCAGGTCTACTGCAGAGATAACGGCACCCTTAAGCCCGAAGAGCTCTGCAAATGTCTTCATCTGCGGTTTGAAACCCGGGGACCAGAACCAGACCGAATTTGCAGGATCTTTTCCCTCTGCGATGCGCTTCAAGTTAACCGGATGATCTTTAAGGATCTCCTGAGATCTCAGTATGAGCTGGTTTAGAACAGATGCAGTTTCTGCTCCGTCGGGATCTGTTGCATTGATCATTACTTCTGCACATGCTGAACCTGGAACGTCGTGTGGTGGAGTACAGTAAACAGAATCTTTACCCTTCTTCATCACAAAAAGGTGCCGGTAGCTGATTCCCGGGTGAAAAGTCAGAGTATCAGATCCCAGCTCTTCCTGTAGAGATTTAATAAGCTCATGAGATTCCTCTGTACTGATATGACCTGCTGAGTGATTTTTTATCTTCCCGTTCTCCACGCAGATAAGGTTGCATCTCATGGCCAGATCTGATGAATCCAGTGCTACACCCATACTGGCAGCTTCCAGTACACCCCTGCCCTGAAAAACCTCAGCCGGGTCGTACCCAAGAACAGCCAGGTTAGCCACTGCACTGCCGGGAGGCATGTCAGGTGGAACTGTGGCAAATTTACCGCTTTTTCCTTCAGAGCAAAGGAAATCAATGCTGGGAATATCTGCTGCCATCAGTGGAGTTTTGCCACCGAGACTCTCAATGGGACGATCAGACATCCCGTCACCAAGAACAATGATGTACTTCATAAATTTCCTCTATCTGTCAGGGGCATCAGAAACTGCTGCCCGTTTGTTAAAAGTGGTGTTACTGAATAGTTCTACTTTACCTCAATCTTTTTGCAAAGCCTCGACTGTTCTGTCTAATAATAGTTTCTGCTTTCACAGCTGTAAAGCACAGAAATTAATTGAAGTTAAGGTTAAGGAAAAACCCCGTACAAATTACTGAAAACAGTAATTTGTACGGGGTAAACTAAGACAGGGAACGGCTTAAGTTAGAGTATGGCTAACTTGAAATGGCCGTTGAGGGTAGGGAACTGCTGATATTCAGTTTCACCAATACCACTGATTTCACCCTTAATGTATTCTTCTGTGATTTCGGTAATAACTATTGTGGTGCTGCCAATAGGGTTAATTCTGCCACTGCTGTGGAAAAGCGCGATATTGCCGATTCGGCCGAATTCGCCGTCTTCACTGGTGTATTCGCCAACCTGGAGGCCTTCAGAAGCAACGATTCTGCATGTTAAGATTAATCCATCTTCAGGTACATCAGGAACACCTGTTGGAACACTCCAACCAAACTGAGGATCTTCTTCAACTTCGTAGGTTGAAATAAGGAAAGTTGCACCTGAGCTAAGTCTGTCTTCAGCAAAAGCGGAGCCAATTTCCATAAGACCATCGATATCAGGACAGTATTCATCACGATTAGTTCCGCTAATCATAATTTCATTGTCGGCAGGCTCTTCAACAACCTCTACTGGAATTGCTTCTTCTTGCTGGTCATCAGCAACAACAGTTGCATCTTCAGTGTTTTCTGCCTGTGTCTCTGGTGTAGCTTCACCACAACCCATAGCAAGTACGATCAGTAGACCGAATATCAAGTAGAATGCTTTCATTTTTTCTTTCACTCCTTTTAAGTGCGAGTTTAACTTGGGTCTTCATAAGAAACACGGTAACATATGATTGTAGTTCTCCGGTTGCAAGGCAGCCAGATAATGTATTCCGGTACGATTCTTTAGTAAGAATAGCCTATCCGTTTGTAATACATTCGGATTGACGCACCTTCTTGGACAGTCCCGTCAAGATTAGAATTTCGCCAGTTTCATAACCTTCCTCATAAGAGAATCAATGTCTTTCCGGGAACATAGTGCAAACCTGAAGAATCCCAGACAACCCAGGATGAGCGGTAGAGGCCAGCCAATGGCCTTTCTCATCATTCTGATCTCGTATTGAAAAGGATCCTCAGGTGCTCTGTTCTTCTCCAGGGGAGTCTTGTCCATCAGTTCAAGCATTTCAAGAAGCATGCTTCGAATAAGCTCTACTCTGCTGAAATTAATCCAGTTAACAGTGTCTTCCGGTTTGTGGGAGTGTTTTCCCCACCCTTTACTGATGAAGAGATAGGGCTGACCTGCTTTCCTGAAGGCGTGGTAGTCGGACCTGTCTCCGATGTATCCGGTCAGGGTTGGAATTACTCTGAGTCCCTCTGTTTCTGCTGCTGCACGCTCTACAATGGCCGGGAGTTCCCTGTGGCTTTCAGAACCCAGGATAAAAAGCAGTTGTCTTATTCCCGGAACAAGGAAGTCGACCGGTGGAATTTCCACCTGAAAATCATGACCGATCATGTCCAGAATTATCACAGCCGCAAAATCAATATCACTGCAGTGATCATTGCAGAATCTGGTGGATCCCATGTTCTCTGTGAGGAAACAGGGCTTTTCCTCGGCATCGAAGAAGGCCACAATGGTGTTTCGCTCAGGGGGCTTCTTAATCAGGATCTCTGATATACTCAGGATCAGAGCAACTGAGATCGCATTGTCATCTGCACTTGGAGCATCGATGGCGCTGTCATAGTGGGCTCCAATAAGAACTGGCAGAGCAGAGCTGTTTCTGCCGGGGATAACTCCTGCAAGATTTGTGAATTGACCTCTGTAGGGTAAACTGAAGTTGTTGTTCTTGAAAGGGACCAGCCCGATCTCTTTCATTCTTTTCTTCAGGTATTGCAATGCAATTTCATGACCCGGCTGACTCACCCGTCTTCCCTGTGGAAGGGAAAGCTTTTCTGTATCCTGTTTTATCATTCAGGGTCTTTGATGAATGCAGGAATTCGTGTGGTTACACCTTTGTCTTTTATCAAATACACAGGAAGCCAGGCAGGGGTTACAAGGGTGATCTGAACATCAGTTCGCCTTGGCTTGAGTTCAAGAATGTCGGTTTCCTCAAGAGCAGTTTCCCATTTTTCTACAATGGTCTCCGCCGCTTCTTTTACCTCTTCCTCGAGGTCTATTATGCTTTCTTCCAGCCTCTCGATCTCTTCCTTTGATTCCTCTATATCAGCCTTTGCTGATTTTGTCATTCTTCTTCTCCGGGCTGCACTTGAAAGACCGGAGGTTCTTCTTCTGCCAAACAGACCCAGCAAACCGGCTATTGATTCACCTGCAGATAGCATCTCCTCATTCTTTCGCCCTTTGTAGTTGTCTTCATCCTCCTCCAGCTCTCTCTTTTCTTTTGCCAGTTTTGTCTGCAGGCGCTGAAGTTTCGATCTGGTTTTACCTCGGAGCTTGTCAACTTCAAGATCACGAAGCTCCCTGGCTTTATCCCGGCAGCGAATGTTGAAATCTGCTTCTGATTCTTCCTGTGTGGCATTTAACTTGAGTGCCGGATTGTACGGAAGCTCAGAAATACTGTTGTAATACAAGAAGTTGCTGAAGTCCTTAGTGATTGATTTCAGACTTCGAACAGCTATCCACTCTGAAGGATGGGAACTGGAAAACAGAGAATCCGGTTCAGCACTGTTGGTTAGGATCTCAACAGAAAGCTTCCGTGTCTCAGCATTGTCCCATTCCATTACTATTTCCTGATCATCAGGGGAGAGAATGAACGAGCGGATCTCTGTTTTTGCCACCTTCCTCTTTCTGTCAATGAAAGAAACCTTTCCCGTGGCAAGCAGAACAGGTTCATAAACCAGTTTAATTTCAGTGGTTGATTTCCCCTGCATTTTGTCCAGCGCTTTTCCTCTGCTGATCTCCAGGGGAAGAAAAACCTGCTTTATCCCAGACGGCAGCAGAGGTTGTGTATCAGATAATTGACTTACCGTGGCTGCAACTGTTTTTTCAGGTTTCAGTTTGACGGGTGTTTGCGGTTCCTTAGTGATTTCACTGTGGCAGAGTGTGCGGATCTGATCTCTGGTGAGTGGACCTCTCAGATAACTCATTGCCCATCTGGTCTGGAAAACGATTGTTTTTTTCTCGTGCACGTTATGAAGCAGGAACACTCTGGAGCCCAGTGAAGAGATAATGGAATCTATTTCTGTGCGGTTGAACCCTGTTCCGGATTCTGCAGAGATTGATTCAAGTCCGTCCAGAAGGCGTTTTTTGTCTCGATCTGTCTGCAGCCTGCCG
The DNA here is from genome assembly GCA_029940175.1 of Candidatus Sabulitectum sp. Lineage (GTDB taxonomy): Bacteria > Fermentibacterota > Fermentibacteria > Fermentibacterales > JCC-6 > Sabulitectum. The sequence continues at coordinate 7,322 of JAOZRM010000138.1, forward strand.
ATGAACCATGTTCCTGCATTTGACATTCCCTTGTAGTCTATGTCCATGGGGTTCTGTGTGGTAAGTATCAGCCCGAGACCGAAAGCCCTAGCCTGCTTAAGCAGCCTGAGCAGAGGCTTTTTCGAAGGCGGCTCCGCTACAGGTGGAAGAAAACCGAAAACCTCATCAAAGTAAAGAAGAGCCCTCAGGCTGGTTGTTCCTGATTGAGTGCGCATCCAGGTTACAATTTTTTCCAGAAGCAGGGTAACGAAGAACATTCGCTGACTGTCAGAAAGGTGAGCAAGATAGATTATGCTGTGCCGGGGTTTTCCTGATTCAGTATGAAGCAGAGAAGCTACGTCCAGTGATTCACCCTTAAGCCAGGATTGAAAATCAGGAGATGCTATAATGCTGTTCATGGTAATGGCGAATTTAAATCTTTCTTTTGCCGGGAAAAAGGTTTCTACATCTAATACACCAAGCTTCTCCACAGGAGGAGACTGGATGGAGGTTATAAGCAGTGGAAGATCAAGACTCTCCTGCTGTTTCCAGTAGTGCTCGATAATTGAGGAAAGCAGAATGTATTCCCGACTGGAAAGCGGGTCAGCATTAACTCCAATAAGCCCCAGCAAAGCGCTTGCAACACCCTGTATCTGCTCTCTGATCAGCTCAGCATCTGTGGCCCAGCTCAGATCCGGTGGAGTCAGGGTAGAGAGTATGGAGATAGCTGTTCCAGCATCTGATCCAGGGGTGAAAACAGTAAACTCCGTACCTTCCTTGAGAGCTCTGATACGCTTCGGAGCTTGATCCCAGTCAGCAAGGCCATTTTTCCATGTTTCTGCAACCTGTTGTGCGTATTCCTCTACAGACAGATCTTTTCTACGGGCATCATCAATGTTCACCCAAGGTTTAAAATCAGCCGGAAGCAGGTCTGGAAAGGTAAGAAGAAGATTTGTAATATCTCCCTTGGGGTCTATAATGATTGCTGGAACCGAATCCAGTGCAGCTTCCTCAAGAAGGTCAATGCACAATCCTGTTTTACCTGATCCAGTCATTCCCAGACATACTGCATGGGTGGTCAGGTCACGGGCATCGTACATGACCTCTTCGCTTGTGCGACTGCTTTGCTCAATATCATATCTGCGTCCGATGTAGAAGGCACCGAGTTTTTCTACCCTGTCCAAAACCATCCCCCTGTTCCCGGCAACTTCACAGAATACCGCCTGCTGATTGATTGGCTTCCCAGCCTGAATATCACCT
>JAOZRM010000310.1 GCA_029940175.1 Candidatus Sabulitectum sp.
CTTTTCCAAGTGCAGATACAGTTGCTCTGGGAACAAGACACAGGGCGGCAAAAGGTCTGGCTGAAAGAACCGATGCAGTGGTAGTGGTTGTCAGCGAGGAGACAGGAAGGCTGAGAATTGCTTTTGACGGGAAGCTCTCAGGCCCCTACTCCATGGAGACACTGAAAGAGCAACTCTACAGGTTGATGCGATTCTCACAAGAAAAGGAATCACGATGAAGGTGAAGGATACAGCTCTGAACAGAATCAGGAGGCAAACAACTGATCTGCCGGAAAGATGGCGGGAAGTTCTGGAAAACGCTCTCCTTAATGATGATTTCTCCACTGAAGCCGAGCTTCTAATCCAATCAGCTTTTGCAGTTCATACAAGGTATCCTTCCACCATGGAACCGGCGGAAGCCATACTTGCAGGTGATGCCTTCATTCCCATGGCTATTGAATCCCTTCTGGACGATAACTGCTCACTTGAGGAAATAGAGCAGTTCCTCACTAGAACCGTCGAGTTGTTTGACAACTAGCTCTGCAACGTTCAGCAATACTTGAAATAGCAGGCGAGAGCCGGTTACAGTTTACAATAAGCACAAAATGGAGTTTGGAAACAGCGGTGTGAATCTCCGGTGACTCAGAAACGATTCCCGGGATTTTCTCCCATCCAGGGAAGGGGGCTCTCTTGACAATAATAGTGAACGCATTATAAATATGAATACATTACAAAAATGAATGCGTTCGCAAAAAGGGAAGATATGAGCTTAAGAGAGAGAAAAAGAAAAAATACACTGGAGAATATCGTTTTATCAGCTAGAGGTCTCTTTTTTAACAGAGGTTACAGTAAAACAACAATGACTGAGATAGCAGAGGCATCTGATGTTGCAGTTGGTACTTTGTACAACTATTTCAGATCAAAGGGTGAGATAATGCTTGCCATAGCCAATGAGGATACAGCGGGTCTTTTTGTCCCCATGGGTAGTTCGGAAATGGATACTCTGGGTGTTGAGGAACTTATCTGGAAATTCACAGACAAACTTATCGGATTTATCTCTTCTTATCCCAGAGAACTGGTGAAAGAACTCATCGGTGTTTTCTGGGACAGAGGTCAGGAAAGATTGAGCAATGGTCTTGCCTCAATCGACATCCGGGTAATGAATCAGATCACTCAGATGCTTACAGTTCTTAAGGAGAGTGGAAGAGTAAAGGAAGAGACTGATCCGGAGATAGTGGCCCTTGCCCTTTACGGCATGGCCACCACAGCAGTGATGTGGTATTCGGTTGATTCAGCCATGACTCTGGACAGAACCAGAGAAACAATTGCCACAATGTTTGGCCACTTCTTCCGAGGAATTCTACCAGAAGGAGATACAGTTACATGTCATTAATTAGTTTCATGATTCTGCTGAACATCACAGCTTCTGTTCCTGCTGTGATATCTGTCCAGGCAGATCAAGTAGTGGGTTTATTTAATTCACTGCTTGTAAGCACCGGTGATGAAATAGTTCAGAAAATGACATACCCCGGATTTGCAGAACTGGCCATCTCAACTGGAACTCCCCTTTTGCGCATGGGCGGTATGGCAGTTGAGTACTACGACTGGGAAGCCAACGATTACAACGGAATGCATATTATTGATATTGCGGATCTTCTTATTCCGATTCCATTGGAAAACAGTCTGGATAATCTTCTCCAGTTTTGCGAGGAAACAGGGATTGAACCGGTTCTCACAGTGAATTTCCACATCAATGATCCTGGAAAAGCAGGTAGAATGGTGGAGTACTGTAACGGTGACATATCGACTCCCATGGGCGCGGTAAGAGCATCAAGAGGGCATCCGGAGCCATACAATGTTACACAATGGTGTGTAGGGAATGAGCCTGATATGGGAGGATATGCAATGTCTTTTCCTCCTTATGGGGAGATTACTTTTTTCCGGCATTTCGGAATTCCCATGGACCAGTGGGCAGTTGATGATTCTGTATTTGCCACTGCAGATGAGTTTGCTGAACTTGTTAGTGTTTACGTTGACACCATGCGAGCAAGTTCACCAATTCTCCTTGAGATTGGTGGTCTTTCCCTTGCACAGAACCTGGATTGGATAAAACCTGTTTTAGAGCTGAACAGAGAAAAAATGGACTGGATGGATATTCACTACTATCCTGTTGTGAGCTTTTCTGCTGACAGTGCTCAGTACCGCTACTGGCTTGCTTCTCCCACTTCAGGTTCCACTTCCAAACCTCCTCTTGAAGACTGGTATCCCATGATAGTGGATACTATGGAAAAATACAGCGGTGGTTTTGATATT
>JAOZRM010000311.1 GCA_029940175.1 Candidatus Sabulitectum sp.
ACAGAGGATATCATACATTCCATCACCTGTAAGAAGCATATCAATATCCCACGGACCAGTACCGGGGCAGGGTTCGTGGGTTGTCAGTACCAGCCCGTCACCGCCTGCGTTTGAGTACATTCTTCCCTGGTCATCAAATGCCACCAGCAGAACTCCTCCGGCTTTATTCTCAACATAGATTGCTATGTTCTGAATATTCCATTCACTTTCCGGTTCTTCAGTAGATATCCATTCCCCGTTGAAATAGACGTAAAGCAATCCGTCAGAGCCGAGAACAATGGGATCCAATATGTCATTTGATATGTCGTAGTTGAAGGACATATCTCTTGCAGGAGCAGAGGGAAAAACAGGAAATGGAGTAGACCAGCTGCTGTCTGAATCATTGATGTGGAAATTGCCTGCATGGTCAAGCAGGGCAAGCTGCAATACAGTGTCTGACAGCCGGAATACTGAACTGTGGGAAACTGCCGAGGCTGTATCAGGAGGTCCGATAAGTTCGTGCCACCATTTACCGTTGGTCTGGAACAGTGTTCCCGTTGAATCGATTATGAAAACAAGAGCCTCATCGTTGGAGTCAATTCTGCTACGGAGCTGAACACAGAAAGGTCCGGTACCGGGACAGGGTTCATCCCCTGCCAGCCAGCCGTCCCAGGTATAGGTGAAAAGTACTCCGTCATCTCTCATTGCCATGATTAGTTTGTTAGAGTTTCTGTTCTGAATAGCATCAAGACGGCCATCAGCCAGCACAGAGCTAACTGCGAATACAAGAAGACAGATGAAAACATGTTTCACAGGTACATCCTTTTCCGGCTATTGATCACCTTGAATAATCAGGTAATTGAAGACAATTGCAATAGAAAACAGGATGGAATAATACCGCTTCACGGTCAAGAGTAGCCAGTGCAGAGAAATTGTAGATGTGTATGTATCGTAATATAATGCGAGAAACACCTTGTTCTAAATGAATTTCGTCATATATTACGAAATATGGAAAGGATGAAGTGATGCAGATCTCAAATCAGTTATCGGATAAAGCTGTTCTGGAAGAACTGGCACAAAGACTGGTCCGTTGTCGGGTAGCACTTAACAAGACACAGGAAGAGGTTGCCGAGTCTTCAGGAATGGGGAAGCGAACTCTTGAAAGAATAGAATCAGGTGAGGATTTCCGGGTATCCAACCTTGTCAAATTGCTTAAAACTCTAAAAATGCTTGATGCATTGGATCAGTTGATCCCTCCGGAGCAGATCAGCCCGGTTCAGCTTCTTGAAATGAAGAAAAACAGGAGGCAAAGAGCTTCTACCCGCAGGGAAGCTCGCAATAAGGAACCATGGCGCTGGGGTGATGGAAAGTGACCACGCTTGCCGAGGTGAAACTCTGGGGCAGCAGGATAGGTGCAGTTGTTTTAAGTGATAATTCCAGAACAGCCACTTTCCAGTACGATCAGAGGTTTTCCCAAAGCGGAATTCAGGTGTCTCCTCTTATGATGCCGCTTTCAAATCAATTGTACTCATTTCCGGAGCTCTCCGGGGATTCATTTCATGGCTTACCCGGGCTGCTGTCCGACTCATTACCAGACAGCTTTGGTAATGCTCTGATTAACAGCTGGTTGGCACGCAAGGGCAGAACTCCTTCTTCATTCAATGCTGTAGAGCGTTTGTGTTATACCGGGAACAGGGGTATGGGAGCTCTGGAATACAGCCCGGTTACAGGCCCGAAACCCTTAAAGAAAAATATCCTTCATGTGGATGAACTTGTAAGCCTCGCTTCAGAGATACTCAGGAACAGGGAAAACCTGAACACTGTTATAGGCAAAGGCTATTCAGAGGATGCTCTGACGGAAATTCTACGAGTAGGTACTTCAGCAGGAGGAGCAAGGGCAAAGGCAATAATTGCATGGAATCCTGATACAGATCAGGTAAGATCCGGTCAGATAGAAGCTGGAGAAGGATTTCAGTACTGGCTTCTTAAGTTTGACGGGGTTTCAAACAACAAAGACAGAGAGTTGGATGACCCCGAAGGATACGGAATCATCGAGTTTGCCTATTCAGAAATGGCTAAGAGCTGCGGGATTGAGATGAGTGAATGCAGATTGTTCAGAGAGAACGGTAGAAGCCATTTTATGACGAAACGGTTTGACCGGCTGCCAGATGGGGATAAGCTTCATATGCAGTCTCTGGCCGCTCTGGCTCATTTCGATTTCAACCTTGCAGGTGCATACAGTTACGAACAGGTTTTTCAGGTTATGAGAAGTCTGAATCTTCCATACAGATCAATAGAGCAGCAATTCAG
>JAOZRM010000139.1 GCA_029940175.1 Candidatus Sabulitectum sp.
TCAGGTAAAGCACTGCTCCCAGCATCAGGAGAGGCAGACTGCCCTGGAGGGGAATGTTGAACCAGAAAACTGCCACTGCTGTTACCACCAGCACATTAACCATTCCAATTGCACCGAATGGAAGAAGTTTGCCTACTATGAATTCCCACCTTTTCATTGGTGTTACCATGATCTGCTCCATGGTGCCGATCTCAACTTCCCGCACAACTGCCATGCTGCTTAGTATCAGTGTGATAACCATCACCATCATTGCGATCACACCGGGTACATAGAAGTTCCGGCTTTCCAGAAGAGGGTTGTACCAGGCTCGAGATTCCACAGTAACAGGTGGCTGCTTATTGCCTGCAAGAATTGCCGCTGCATATCCTGCGGTTACCCCTGCCGACAACCCACGGGAACCATCGGTAACAAACTGCATCTGTCCCTGATGATCGAAGAGGATCATTGCCTGGATATCTCCCTGATCCATGGCATACCACGCTTCATCATAACTGGTTCTGTATGTTGGAATGAAAATACCGGAGGAAATGAACTGATCTGTTGTTGCTCGGGTGCTGGTGGTATTAGCCAGGTCTACTACAGCGGTATCAACTTTCTTCACATCTGTGGTTACTGCGTAGCCGAATATCAGTGTCTGAAATATGGGCATGACCAGAATTACCATTCTCATTCTCGGGTCTCTCAGAGTCTGGAGAAGTTCCTTCTTCAACATAAATTTAAGTCTGCCTGACATCATCTGCCGTCCAGATTCAGTTTGAGTTTCTTCATGGTCATGGCCAGAACCACCACAGCAAACAGGGTCAGGAAAAGCAGTTCTTTTGTGGGTGCAGCCCCCCATGTGCCTTTCAGGAAAATGGTTCTAAGCAGTGAGACGAAATATGTGGCTGGGATCAGTTTTGTTATTGCCTGAACAACTGCTGGCATTGCTTTAATGTCATAAACAAAACCGGAGAGAATAAACCCCGGAAGAAATGTTATAACAAGGGCAAGCTGACTTGCCAGCAACTGGCTTTTTGCTGCAGTGCTGATAAGAATACCCACTGAAAGAGTTGTGAAAATGAACATTCCACTTACACCCGCCAGAGCAAGCAGGCTGCCGTTAAGTGGAACTCCGAACAGGAAAAGTGCCATAAGTACCGCTATGATAAGGTCAATTACACCTATGATGTAGTATGGGACCAGCTTGCCTATCAGGAACTCTCCCCTGCGCATGGGAGTGGAGATAAGCTGCTCCATTGTACCGTTCTCCCACTCACGGGCCACACACAAAGAGGTGAGCATTGCAGCTATTACATTCAATATTATTGCAATAAGACCGGGAATGATAGACCAGGTTGTATCCATTGCCGGATTGTATGCTGTGATTATGCTCATGGCTGCAGTTTGTACTGCATTTTTTGTGATACCGTCTGCATACATTATAGAGAGTCTTGCAGTGTTGGAATCGCTGCCGTCAACAAGCAGTTGTACTATTGCCGGTTCATGCCTGGCTATTTTCTCTTCAAAATCAGGCGGTATCACAAGAACTGCGGTTGCCTGCCCGGACTGGATTATATCCTCGGTATCCCTCTGTGAGTAGCACACACCCGCTGGTTGAAAAGCTTCCGAATTGGTAAAGTCACGAATAAGATCTCTTGAAGTTAAGGTGTTGCTCTGGTCCCATACTGCAAGGGGAACATTATCTACATTAAGTGAAAGCCCGTAACCGAAAAGTACAAGCAGCAGAACCGGTATGGCAAGCCCCATTCCAAGGCTGCGGGGGTCACGGATCACATGTGTTATCTCTTTCTTTGCTATGGCTTTTACTCGCTGCCGGTTCACAGGTTTTCCCCCTTCTGAACAAGAGAGACAAAAACATCCTCCAGAGAATCCTTTTTGTATTTTTGTTTCAGTTCACCGGGCGATCCTATGGCAATCACCTTGCCGGCCCTCATTATTGAGAGACGGTCACAGTACTCCGCCTCCATCATGTAGTGAGTGGTGACAAATACTGTAGTACCGTTTTCAGCAAGTTTTCTGATGGTTTCCCAGAACTTCCGCCTGGTAATGGGATCTACACCTGATGTGGGTTCATCAAGAAAAAGAATGCTGGGGCTGTGCATAACCGCACTGGCAAGTGAAAGCTGCTGCTTCCATCCTACTGGCAGACTGCCAGTAAGTTTTTTCTCTTTACCCGCCAGGCCGGCACTTTCGATGGCCTTGTTAACCGCTTCTTTTCTTTTCTTAACTCCGTAGATACCTGCAAAGAAATTGAGATTCTCCTCGATTGTAAGATCGTCATACAAGGAAAACTTCTGACTCATGTATCCAATGAATGTTTTCACTTTTTCCGGAGTCTTTGAGATATCAACACCACCTACGATTCCTCTACCCTCCGTGGGCTTCAAAATTCCGCAGAGCATTCTGATGGTGGTTGATTTTCCTGCACCATTGGCTCCCAGGAAGCCAAATATCTCTCCTCTGTTAACTGTAAAAGAGATGTCATCCACTGCTGTAAAGTCACCGAACTTCTTCGTGAGATGCTCGATTATTACCGCAGGATGCTGCTGCTTCATTTTCTGCTCACCCATGATCTGCTTCTGTTTCTGACAGGTACACGAAAGCATCTTCAACTGACCCGCTGGATCTGATCAATTCAGGCTGCCTGTTTATGCTTTTCTGTATCTGTTCTTCAGTGATATTACCCATCACATGTACCTGTGAACCGAATACAGTTGATACAGCGTCTGTACTCCTGGCTATTTTGCTGGACTCTTCAAATGGATTGTCTGAATTGAATTTGAGCACTCCACCGGGGATAAGACCTACTATTTCCTTCGGCGTACCCCGGGCTGTGATCTTCCCTTTGTCCATGAAAGCCAGGCGATGGCATCTTTCCGCTTCATCCAGGTAGGCGGTTGTCATAATGATGGTAAGCCCTTCATCCACCAGTTTGTATAGAAGGTTCCAGAATTCTTTCCTTGATACCGGGTCTACTCCGTTGGTGGGCTCGTCAAGCAGAAGCAGCTCCGGGGTGTGAATCAGTGCACAGGCAAGACCCAGCTTCTGCTTCATTCCGCCGGAGAGTTTTCCAGCTGGCCGTTTTCTGAACTGCGTGAGACTGCTCCAGTCAAGAAGTTTGTCCATGCTTGCTTTTAACTCGGATCTTTTTACTCCGTACAAGTCGGCATAGAATCTCATGTTTTCTTCAACTGTAAGATCCTGATACAAGCCGAATCTCTGACTCATATAGGCAATTCTGTCATGGATCTTTTCTTTGTCTGTGGTTGAGTTCAGACCCAGTATGTGTGCTTCTCCGGAGTCCTGTGTAAGAATTGCTGCAAGTATCCGCATGGTGGTGGTCTTCCCTGCACCGTCCGGACCAACAAGACCGAATACCTCACCCCTGCCCACTTCAAAAGAAATGCCTTTAACGGCATGTACATCTTTGAAAGACATGGCCAGGTTACGGACTGATACGCTTTTCTCACTCATTACAGGGTTAACTCCACGTCCACAGGCATACCTGCTTTGAAGATATTTTCAGAGTTGGGAATAACTGCTTCCACACGATAGACAAGGCTTGTTCTTCCCTCACGGGTTTCCACCTGTGAAGGGGTAAATTCAGCACGGTCCGCTATGTGAGTTATGGTTCCTGTAACAGTCTGAGCGTCGTGTGTTGTGTTTGTACTCACTGTTACTGTGTTACCAATTTCCGTAGTTGCAAGGTAAGGCTGGGAAATGTAGAAGATCGCCTTGACTGTATCCATGTCTGCCACGGTGAGCAGTGTCATTCCAGGGGCAATATTCTCTCCTGACTCAATATTGGTTCCCGTAACTGTTCCAGCAAGCGGGGAGGTTATGTTTGTCCATTCCAGTCGTTTTTCAGCAAGCTCTCTTGCTGCTTCTGCTGATTCAACAGCAGCCTGTGCCGCTTCTATTTCTGTTGACCTCGCACCCTCCACTGCCAGTGAATAACTCTGCTGCGCACCTGTATACTGGGTCTGTGCCTGGGTTGCCGCAGTCTGGGCTGCCTGCAGCTGCTGGTCAGAGATGGCTCCTGCTGCAGAAAGTTCAACTGCTCTTGCCAGGTCAGTGTTTCTCTGATCTCTTGCAGCTCTGGCAGCTGCCACTGTTGATGATGCTGCAATGATCTGCTGCTCTCTGGTACCCTCAAGCATGGTTGCCAGATTTGCCTGGGCAATTGTCAGTGCAGCCTCTCTCTGTGCTAGAGCAAGAAGGTACTCTGTCTGATCAATACTTATCAGGATCTGCCCATTCTCTACATTGTCTCCCTGCATCACCATCAGTTCTTCAACAGCACCGCCAACTCTTGCAGAGATCCTTACATCATCGATCTCAACTGTACCGGAGAATAAGTCTTCATTGCCGCTTCCACACGCTACTGTCAGCAAAAGCATAAGGAACGGGATGATTGTTTCTTTTTTCATTGCTCTGGTCCTTCCTTAAGAATACCGTGGAGAAGAATATCTTTAATTGATTCTGTGATCTGTTCTGCTGATAGTGGTCCGGGGTCATCGGGATTCAATTCCTGACGCATTTCCCGTGTAAGTGAGAGTGTAAAGATGGCTCCGGTGACCATGAATTGAAGTGCAGTAGGGTCTATATCTCTGAAAGTGCCTTCTTCTATGCCCATTGTAACCATGGATCTGACAGTACTCAGGAAGCTCTTTAAACCCTCTCGACCCTGTTCTGGAAATGTTTTTGCGTTACCGGCAAGCTCTCTAAGCATAATGGATGGTATCAGTCTGTTTTCTGCTGCGTTCTCTGCAATGCCCGCGAGAATGTTTGCCATTGTTTCCGGGGCTGTTATTGAGGATTCCATTGCTTTCATAATCGCGTTCTGAAAACCCATCTGCCCTCTTAGAACAACTCTGCGGTAAAGCTCTTCCTTATCTCCCACACGGTAATAGAGCATTGCCTTGTTAATACCGGCTCTTTTTGCGATGGCATCAACTCTTGCTCCATCAAAACCTTTCTGGGCAAACTCCCCGGCTGCTGCATCAAGAATTACCTGCTCATCCATCTTTTTCGGAGACATCTTTCCTCCATTTAACTATTCTGTTTAACCGTTTGGTTAAATATAGCAGAATGATTCCCATTGTCAACAGCTACATGTACTTGTAAATGTGTTCCGCCGGGTTGGTGTTAGAAGATCAGAACCATTCGCCTGCTGAAGAAGAGTAAGTGATCACGGTTGACGAGTTGAGGGAATTGGGATCACTCTGCAAACATTCTAAGAAAGAGTCTAAACATCCAGCCGCTCTACAAGCAGTACCTTTTCTTCTAAATCAATACTCTTGACGACTATTTTATCGCCGCTGTTAAAACCATGTCTGCCTTCACCTCTAGCCAGCCAGTTCTCTCCGCCTACCTCAACTCGCATGTCTCCATCGAACTGAGAAGCTCGAATTACAAACCCTTTTCTTCCAATGAGTTTGTCATAACCCTGACCGTGATACGAAGGCTTCCGTAAATACTTCACCAATACTACAATAAACCCGGCAACTACAAGAAATGAAACCAGAAGACAAATTGATCCACCCATTAAACCCCTCATTTCTACTGTATGCAGTTACTAACGATTACAATCTCCTGACTACTCGTCAAGCCTATTGCCGCCTGTGATGTACAGCACATATCTACCAAAGATACTATTGACTGGAAAAAGAGTACGGTACTATCATAACGCTGTTAGCAATAGCTGATTTAGCACAGGAAATGATTGCATGGAACTTTTGGCTCACCTGTATATAGAGTTACACAAACCATAGAATGGAGTTATTAATGAAAAAAGTATTACCGGTTCTTGTGGTGCTTCTCACTATTTTTGCAGCATCCACTGCTGTTGGGCAGGAGCCCCCGGCTGTTGTATCAGTACGGCACATTCTTATTTGCTACAGTGGCTGCGCAGCCCGTGGGAATTACACCCTTACCAAGGCAGAGGCTCTTGTAAAAATCAGTGAAATCAATGACATGATCACAAACGGTGATATTGAATTCATTGATGCTGCTTCTGAATTCTCAGAATGCCCCTCAGGTGAAAACGGTGGAGATCTCGGTGAATTCGGTCGGGGTCAAATGGTTCCTCCCTTTGAAGACGCTGCCTTCAGTCTGCATGTTGGCGAGATGTCTGAAATCGTTGAGACTCAATTCGGCTATCACCTCATTTTCAGAGAGAAGTAAAATTTTACAGCCTTGCTCAGCTATTGCTTGACAGGGCAGGAAATTAATTGCAGAGCGCCCTGGTGAATCTAATGTTCACAGGGCGTTTTATTTATTATGATTTATCTACTGCAATTACCTCTGAATCCCCTGTTTTCATTTTTTTAATAGTGACAGGAGTGCTATGAAACTGGAAGTACCAAAGACAAAAGTCATACCATTTAAAGAAAAACTCCATGGGCGAATTTTGGTTGATGACTACAGATGGCTGGAAACTGCCGGAGAAGAACGTACTTCCTGGATTGAAAAGCAGAACTCCCTTGTTGACAAGTATGTTCTGGATCACCCCAGGCGCAATGAATTCTCAAAAAGATTTGATGAATTGTTCAACTATGAAAGAACAGGTTTTCCTGCATCAACTCTTTCGCGTATTTTTTACAGGAAAATAAAGAAAGGTGAGAAACACGCCTCACTGTACATGCGATCATGGCCAAATGGTGAAGAGCAGATTCTTATCAACATAGATGATTTCAGCACAGAGGGTAACGTAAGTCTTGGTTCTTGTGCGGCAACGCGAGATGGCAAACTTCTTTCATACCGGCTGTCAAAAGATGGAAGTGACTGGACGCATCTCTACATCCTTAATATTGAGACAGGGGAAATACTTGATGAGATCCCGAAACTGGTTTACACCGGGATAGAGTGGCTGCCGGACAACACCGGGTTCATCTACTCTCGCTCTACCGACCCGGACAATCTTTCAAAGAACGGTATGAAGGTTTTTCTGCACAAGCTGGGAACAGACTGGCGGCAGGATGAAATGATCTTTGGACATGGGCTTAGCGAAACGGATCTACCGGAAGTTTCCGCTATTTCCCGTGATGGACTACACGCTGTTATCAGTGTAAAGCATGGCCTGACCGTAAATGAACTATTCTACGCTGATCTTTCTGCTGAAAAGATCAGGTTTGACTCTTTAACAGACAACAACCCCGACCGGTTCTTCGCCGAGATCCACAAAGGTGTACTCTACATTAGAACCAGTAACAAGGCACCAAACTACAGGGTATGCAGAGTTAATCTGGACGGATCACTACCCCTTTTAAATAAGTGGGAAACACTTGTGCCAGAGGGTGATGATGTGCTGTTAGGGCTCAGCCTGATGGGCGACAGGATGTTTGTCAAGAAGTCAATAGATGTTAGAACGCATACCTATATTCATTCACTGGATGGAAAAAGAATCGGAGAACTTGAATACCCGGGCATTGGTAACGGCTCTCTCCCTTATGGTGAAGACGAAGTAAATGCTGTGTTTGTTTACTACTCCTCCTACTTCCAGCCTGGTGAGACCTATCAATATGATGTAAACAAAAATACACTAACGAAATTCACAGAAAACAATCTGAGAATTAACACCGATGCATACATAACCGAACAGGTGTTTTTCAAGAGTTTCGATGATACGGTTGTGCCCATGTTCATAGTACGCCACAGGGATGTTAAGCTGAATGGCCTCAATCCTGCTATCCTTACTGGATACGGAGGATTCGGCTCACCAATTCTGCCGTTCTTCTCTGCCTCCACGGTATTCTGGCTGGAACAGGGAGGTATTTACGCCGTTGCCAACCTGCGTGGCGGTGGTGAATACGGCGAGAACTGGCATAAGGCCGGTATGCTGGGGAACAAGCAGAATGGCTTTGATGATTTCATCGCAGCAGGCGAGGCACTCACAGGCAAAAGACCTGTACGAGTGTACGGCGACAGCGATTTTGCCGTTCGCAGATACACCAGCAGCACGCATCTTGGTATAATGGGCGGCAGCAATGGTGGTCTGCTCACAGGGGCCGCACTTGTGCAACGCCCTGAATTATGGGGTGCGGTTGTATCCAATGTTCCGCTGCTTGATATGCTGCGCTTTCATCTTACGCAGGGCGGAAAATACTGGATGTCTGAATACGGTGATCCGGACAAACCTGATGATTTTGAATGGCTGCTCTCGTATTCACCTTATCACAATGTAAAAGAGGGTTCGAGCTTTCCTCCAACCTTTCTTAAAACATCGCTTCATGATGACAGGGGAACTGACTCGCTGCATGCTTTCAAAATGGCAGCAAGGCTGCAGGCTGCTAATGTTTCCCAGAACCCGATCTTTCTGCGGATATTGACAAATGTCGGTCATGGTGGAGGTCGAACCACTCAGATGAACATTGACGAGCAGACTGAAATTTTCCTGTTCCTTACAAAACATCTAATGTAAACAAACTTAACTACCCTGCCGACTGCAAATTGGCAGGGTAGTCGCATAACTCTCACGATAACCAGTGGTTGCAATTCTGTATTCAAGCTAAGT
>JAOZRM010000140.1 GCA_029940175.1 Candidatus Sabulitectum sp.
AATGAGAGAAGAGCATCCGGTTTAATGCATCGTTGTTGTCTTCCGGTTCTACGGGAATAGAAATTGAATCAGTCATGAATTCCGTGAGGAAGTCACCATTCAAATCGTAGGTTGAAATGAACTGTCTCAGTGTGTGTGAAGGTTCACTAATGAATTCATGCCAGCGAACAGCAAATGAAGTTGTTCCGGTAATGGTATGTTGACTTGGCCAGTTTCCGGAGTGGATGAAAATGTGGTTTTGCCAGTTACCCTGCCGGTCATAAAGGCCAAGATCAGTAATGTCCTGAATAATTACAGAGCCATCAGGAAGCAGTTCCATCCACTGTGGATAGGACAGCTCTCCCGGTCCATCTCCTTTTCCCCCGATGTATCCTGCGTACTCCCCTTCCGGTGTGTACTTTCTAAGTTGGGCTCTGGACATGTCCAGTACAAAAATAATGCTGTCTGTTCTTGCTGCGTCAGCTGCATACCCGAATACATAGCAGGAATCTCCAAGCTCCACGCCAATTGTATCAGTAACAATCAGTTGAATAGTAAGAGAGTCGTTTTCCTCAAGAACCTCTTCAGCTGGCCCTGAATCACAGGCCACCAGAAGCAGTGAAATGATTGCGATTACTCCTGCAGTTGTTTTCATGTAGAGATATCTCCTTGGTATTGTTAAAATGCCTGTCTTGAGACGATACAGATAACAGTTTATGTCCACAAGGTAGGTGAATCCATGAGAATCAAAATTTTGTCCGGTTTCTGTCTGTGAACCCTTATCTCAAGCTCCATGTTCTTTTCCAGAGAGGGAACTTTGTGCAAAGGAACTACCATCATGTGTTCTACCTCTCTCAGTGGATGATAGCCGTCATTTACCTCCAGTTTGAATTTCAGGATGGGCATTCCGTTAACCCTTCCATTTGTTTCAGAGAAATCAAGAATTCTGGCTGTTCCGCAAAGACCGTACTGTATCAATCGTATTCTGTTCCTGTTGCTTACCAGGAAAAGAATGAAAACAGTGCTGTTTATCAAAAAGAAAAAAGATCCCACGGCGAGAAGAATGAAATTCACAGAAGATCCGTTCATGTTGGAAGAATCATTGCTCAGAAGGAATGATGCAGCGATAAGTCCAATTCCCGGCAGAGTGAGCAGGAGAGAAACAATTGTATTGAAGTTCCATATCGAGAGATCGTATCTGTTTGCATACTGCATTATGCCTCCGAAGATTTTGTTAAACACAGACAATAATATTAACAGTTGACTGTAAAGTTAAGGCCAGTTGTGTGCCGGGGATTTTTCATACATACTACGCTATAAACAAGGGGGTATAGTGCGTAGTTTTCAGGGGATCCTGTTCACCTTTTTTCTCGCTGCTTTTGCTTCTGCTTCTGCTTCTGCTGATTTGGGTTATCTTTCTCCCGAGGAAGAACAGTATCTCCGGGATAATCCCGAGATCAATTTTGTGAGTCAGACCAGCTATCCTCCTTTCGAGTTTATAGACGACGCAGGAGAGCGCCAGGGAATGACCATTGAGCTGGTCAGATGGATGTCTACCGAATTTGGTTTTCAGGCCAGTTTCACAGATATGACTTTTCAGGAAGCTCAGGATGCGGTACTTAGTGGTGAAGCTGACGTAATTACCAGTTTCTTCTACAGCCAGGCAAGAGATCAAACCTTTGATTTTACAGAATCAATGTTTGAGATTCCCGCCCGTATCTTTGTTAACTTGTCAACAACAGATATTAACTCCATCACGGATCTTGCTGGAAAAACAGTTGCAGTTCAGCGGGGTGACTACGCCATTGATTTTCTCAGAGCCGAGGGCATTCAGTGCTCCTTCGTATATGCTGATGATTTCTCTGATGCAACTCACCTGCTGGTGGATGGAAAAGCGGTTGCACTTGTTGGTGACGAGCAGATTGTTAAATTTCATCTATATAATTGCAGTCATCTTGGAGACATTAGTGCAGTTGGAGATACTCTTTACGTTGGGCTGAATTGCATGGCTGTTGCACAGGGTGACAGCCTGTTGTGTTCAATACTGACCAAGGGTATTGACCATGCACTTACAATTGGAATCATTGATGGCATTGCAACCAAATGGCAGAGCAGTCCAATAACAGTTTCCGAGAAGCACAGATTTCCTTACAAAGCCCAACTTCTCATTGCTTTCGGAGCGATTCTGATTGCTGGAATTATTGTTTTTTTCTGGAACCTGAGACTGAGGCATGTGGTTGAACGGAGAACTCTGTCTCTGAAAGAAAGTGAAAAACGACTGGATCAGGCGCTTAATCAAGCGAATCTTGGCTCCTGGGATTGTGATATTGCAACCGGAGAAGTAATCAACAATGAGCGCTATTCAGTCATGTTCGGCTATTCTCCCGGGGAGATTGATTTTTCATATGACGGTTGGCTGAGCCTGATTCATCCGGATGACAGGAAAGATATTGAATCCCATATAAAGAAGTTTCTTGAGGAAGATACAGGGCGCTTTGAGCATGAGTACAGAATGAAAACAAAAGAAGGTGAATGGATATCAGTTCATTCCTGTGGTGGTGTCGTGGAGAGAAGCCACAGTGGAAAACCAGTGAGAATAGCCGGCATACATCAGGATATAACAAGAAGGAAGCATTCTGAGCATCTGGCCAGAAAGGCTGTGGACGACTGGGAGAATACCTTTAACGCACTTTCTGAGCTTATTGCAGTTCTTGATGCAGATGGGGTTATCATCAGAGTAAACAAAGCCCAGGCTCATATTTTCGGAATGACCCCTGAAGAATGCATAGGTCTTAAATTGTATGCATTAATGCACCCGGACAATCCGTCTGGAGAAATCTGCATTCCTGAAATTTCCTCGGGAGAATTTCACTTACCGGAACAGCATGAAGTTTTCCTTAAGAAGTTTGGGTGTTTCCTTGAAGTGAGTATGTCTGTTTCAAAAGATATTGAGGATGGCTCAGTGAGAATAGTGCACGTTGCAAGGAACATTACAGAGAGAAAGCGGGCAGAACAGAAGCAGCGGGAAATGGAGGGTAGAGTTCAGCACGCCCAGAAGCTTGAAAGCCTTGGTGTTCTTGCCGGGGGAATTGCTCACGATTTCAACAACATTCTTATGGCAATTCGAGGATACACTGAT
This sequence comes from Candidatus Sabulitectum sp., assembly GCA_029940175.1. Classification (GTDB taxonomy): domain Bacteria; phylum Fermentibacterota; class Fermentibacteria; order Fermentibacterales; family JCC-6; genus Sabulitectum. Next base: position 3,119 of record JAOZRM010000140.1, read on the forward strand.
CTTGCGGTCTCGCTTACAAATGAAGGAGATCCCGTTTGCGAATATCTGGAAAAGATTAACAGATCTGTGGGAACTGCAAGTGAACTCAGTGGTCAGATGCTTGCGTACTCAGGGAAAGGCAATTTCGTTGTTGAAACGGTGTATTTAAACGATATCATCGAAAAGATGAAGCCTATGTTTCATATGTCCGTATCCAGAAAGGCTGATCTCGTCTTTCATCTGAAAGAGAACATGCCTTGTATAACAGTTGACAGCACCCAGATGGAACAGGTAATTCTTAATCTGGTAACAAACGCATCTGAAGCGATTGGCTCATCAAGAGGAACTATAACCGTAACTACCGGCGTAAAGAGTACATTTGCTCCGGGAAATGCCGAGTCGGAAGGTACAAAACTTCCTTACGTTTTTCTTCAAGTGAATGACACCGGGTCCGGTATGTCGGATGATGTTTGTCGAAAATTGTTTGAGCCCTTTTTTACCACTAAGTTTACTGGACGGGGTCTTGGCATGGCTGTAGTTCAAGGCATTGTTGAGGGGCACAAAGGATTCATTCAGGTTAGCAGCAAAGAGGGTGTTGGGTCTACATTGAAAATATTCATCCCCGCTGTGGATGAAGTTGGGAACAATGAAGTATCCTCCTCAGACTCCGTAGATTCTGCTTCAACCCAGGCACCTGCAGGAGTTCTTCTAGTGGATGATGAGAAGAATATTCTCTTTGTAGGCCAGCTTGCATTGAAGAAATCCGGCTATACAGTTTTTACTGCTGATCATGGTGAAAATGCAATTAAGATCTACAAAGAGAAGCAGGATGAGATTCAGTGTGTTGTTCTCGATCTTACAATGCCGGTGATGGATGGGGTTGAGTGTTTAAGGGAATTGAAGATTCTTGACCCGGACATCAGAGTTATCCTGTCCAGCGGATACAACCAGCAGGATGTTGAAAGCAGAATAAATTCTGATGAAATTGCCGGATATCTCAAGAAACCCTACGGGCTTAACGCTTTGAGAGCAGTAGTTGGAAAGGTTCTTAAAGGATAATTGTAACTGTGAATAGCAGTCAGTTATCTATACAATACAAACAATGAAAATACTCAGGCCTCATTCAAGAAGGTGTTCACCTTCCTCTATAACATCGAAAAGACCGATTGTTCCCTGGAAGCTCTCTCCCTCTTCGAACCTGGGAATACCGCTGACTGTTACAGGTATTTTTTCTCCGTCAGGCCTTATTAGAGTGAGTTGATAGGAACTCCGTTCTCCCATGCTGCGGATCTCTCTTACGCTGGCTGTTCTGCCCACATCTCTGGAAGAAATGAGAGAACTGATGTTCATCCCTTTCAACTGTTCAGCGGGGATTCCAACAATATTTGAGAAAGCTTTATTGGCAAAGAGAATATTGTCTGCAGGATCACACATAAGAACACCATGATGCAGGTTGTTAACAACTGTGTTGTAAAGAGATTCAATCCTTTTTCGATTCTGCTCTGCCCGGTATCTGTCTATGGCCATTGAAATGCTTTTTGCCAGTCCTGAAAAGAGCACAAGATCAGTTTGGGAAAATACATTTTTCATTGTATAGCTTTGAACAGCCAGAACACCCCAGATTCCGTCAGGACCTCTAAGTGGTACACCCATCCACTGTTCGCTTGGATTTCCAATAGTAGTGACACTACCATCTGCCGTCATCTTGTCAAAAGCATCGTTGTCTACAAGAAGAGGTTTGCCTGTTGTTCTTACGTAGTCAGTGAGACTGCCTTTCATAGATTCTGAGCCTAGAAAGGCTTCTACATAGTCTTCAATATCAACAGAATAGGGGAATGTGTACGTATCTGTAGTCGGATGATAAAAAGCAAAATACAAATTTGGAGTGTGAATTACCCTGGACAACTGATTGTGAATGAACTCAAGAAGATCTCTTAGAGACAGGGTTCGGACTGTCTCTTCGGCAATGGAGTGCAGTACAGCATATACAGACTCTGCTCTCTGTCTTACAGCAACCTCTTTCAGTAGAAGATCATTTGCTCTCTTGAGCTCAGCAGTCTTTGAATCTATCATACTGTGAAGTTGGTTTTGCAATCTCTTGAGATCTTCTTCAACTTGTTTCTTTTCATCAATATCAATTGCTACAACTTCGAAGTAAACTATGTTTCCATCTTTATCCTGCTGGCAGGTGGCAGTAAGGGAAACCCAGAAAGGAGAACCATTCTTTCGATGCCATCTTGTTTCAAATCCGTTGACCATTTTGTTTTTGCCAAGAAGAGAGAGAAGATCATCTCGATTGGAGAGGTTTACCCAGACATCGGAAAGCTGAGCATTATAGAGCTGGTGCTCGTTCTCGTAACCAAGCATTGAAACCAGTCCATTATTCACATAAAGAACAGTGCCTGCTGCAGCTGATTTGAACACGCCAACAGGAGAATTTCTGTCCAGACTTTCAAGACTGTCAGTGCGATGTACTAGAACTTTCTGGAAAAACAGAAACTCAGTTACATCCTTGAAAGAACAGATGTATTTTTTCTCTTCTCCCTCTCCTGTGGCAATGAGCTTTACCCTAAACTCCCTGCGATCACCATCTGAGACGTAGGCAACACTGCAGGCGCCTGTTCCGTTTTCCATCTCGACAGAGATCATCATTTCAGAAAGAAAGTCTATTCCGCTTGTCATAAGAGAAAGTAGATCCGAAAGAGAATAATCTTTACAGGAGTTGAAAAATTTTGAGAAAGACAGGTTACAGTCTAAGAAATTCAATTGATGGTCATAGACCCCGATGCCTGTTTCATCCTGCTCTCTGGCAAAAATTTCGAATGGGCTTTGCATACTGCGTACTCCTCCTTCCTATAATGTACCTATGTCAGGCGCAAGAAGGAAGCCCCTGCAGGAGAATACTGCAGGGGCCTGGAAACACTTCCGTTTACTTTTTATCGTCAAGAACCATTTTCTTTGCAATTCTCTTGCCCATAACAACATAAATGCATGGCTCTACAATAAGGGTTAGAATTGTGGCTGCAGCCAGACCGAATATTACAGTGACCGCCATAGGAGCCCACGTTTCTGCTCCCTCCCCTATCCCCAGGGCGAGAGGAGTCATTGCCAGCATGGTGGTTAGCGCAGTCATAAGTATCGGCCTGAGTCTTGTGGTGGCGGCCTCTACCATTGCTTCCTCAAGTGAGGTTCTTTTTCGACGGAGAACCTGATTTGCATAATCAACCATCACTATTCCGTTGTTAACCACGATTCCCGCCAGCATGAGAACACCGATCAGAGACATAACGGAAAGAGGGGTTCCTGTTATGAAAAGTCCGATAAGAACACCGATGATCGCCATGGGAACTGTGAAAATGATAATGAATGGTTCAAGGAGAGATTCAAACTGACTGGCCATTACCATGTATACCAGCAGAGCAGCTACTATGATCGCTATACCAAGATAGAGGAATGTTTCCTTCTGGTCCTTCATTTCACCACCGAATTCAATCCTGAGATTGTAGTCGTTGCTTTCCTCTATGACCCTTTGTACATCTGCAGCCACATCATCAAGGCTTCTGCCTGCCACATCACAGGTGATAGTTACGCACCTCTGCTGATTTGTTCGGCGGATACTTGTTGATATGAGTCTTTCCTCAAAGTACCCGAAGTTAGCAGCCGGGCTGTCGAAGATGGATATGTAATCCAGCTCTTCTCTCGAGTCTCTCAAGAATTCCGGGTATTGAACAACAACATTGAACTCGTCACCATCTTCCCGGAAAATAGTCGCAGGAGAATTTCCAAAAGCATTACTGATCTCCCCGGCAACATTTGACGGATGCATTCCATGCAGAGCCAGCATGGTATAGTCCTGTTTGAAGGTCAGCTCCGGGATCATATTCTCCATGGTGGTTTTGGGCTCTCTTACCCCTTCGACACCCGAGATTGCCTGTCGCATTCTTTCGCTTTCAGAGGAAAGGATATCAAGGTCATCTCCAAACACCTTCACTTCGATAGCACTTCCACCCATGAAGTTACCGCCGGAAATGTCATATTCGAATCCAGGAGTATTGTCCAGAAGCTCCCGAATTCGCTCTTCATATTCCAGTTGCCCTGTACTTCTTTCAGTAACTGGAACAAGCCTCAAGATCATTTCAACGGAGTAGCTTCCCTTGTCGCCGCCGAAGATAGCATCCATTCCTCCTGCAGTTCCCACCTGTGAGTACAGAGTGATCAGATCACCCTGGTCAAAAAGAGCTGATATGCTGTCTTCAATAGCTATTGCCATTGCACTTGTTGTTTCCAGATCAGTTCCTATGGCTGCTTCAAGATTAAGCTGAATCATTCCGTCATCGTTCGCCGGGAGAAATTCAGTTTTTATCACTTTGATCAGGGCGAAGCTGGCCAGAAAGACAATTGCAGTTACTATTAGAGTAGATTTCTTTCTGGCAACCATCTTTGTTACCAGAGCACTGTATCTTTTTTCAAGCTTTTCAAACCAGATCTTTACCTTTTCTCCCAGTGATCCATTTTTGTGCTGGGGAACAAGCTTGTGAGCAAATGAGCTTAGAAGAGGTACAAGACTCAGGGCAACAAAAAGAGATACAATAAGGCTGAAAACTATAGTAAGAACCATTTCTCTGAACATCTGTCCTGCCAGACCAGGGACAAAAAGAATAGGAACAAAAACGGCGAGAGTAGTAAGAGTGGATGCGGTTATCGCCATTCCAACTTCCTGTGATCCGCTTATTGCCGACTCAATGGCAGAATGTCCCATTCCTCTGTGCCTGTAAATGTTTTCCAGCACAACTATAGAGTTGTCAACCAGCATTCCCACAGCAAGAGCAAGACCAGCAAGAGATATCATGTTCAGATCAACATCAAAGAAGTGCATTGCCGCAAAGGTCACAACAATAGATATGGGTATTGCCGAACCTGCGATACCTGCTCCTCTTGGAGAGCGCAGGAAGAAAAGAAGAACCAGGAAAGCAAGAATTGTTGCTGTCACTGCTGTTGTAGCAAGATTGCCAATGGACTGTGTGATGAATGTAGACTGGTCGTACATCACATAGGGAACTACCTGCCCTTCGTATTCTTCGGAGATCCTGTCAAGCTCATCCTGTACAGTTTGACAGACATTTACGGTGTTTGCATCACTTCTTCGCTGAACGTAGACGAAAAGAGATGGAGTCTGATTCATTCTGATAAGCTCGTAGACTTCTGCTTCTCCGTCCACAATTTCGGCAACATCCCGCAGGGTAACAGGGCCGTTCATCCCGTTTCCAACAACAAGTTGCTCAAGATCGGCAAGGGAGGTGACACTGGCTTCCACTCGGATATTTATCCGCTCCCCACCTGAATCCAGGTTACCTGCGGGTTTGT
>JAOZRM010000141.1:0-4223 GCA_029940175.1 Candidatus Sabulitectum sp.
TTTGTGAATACCGCACTTATGACACTTCAGCAGGCTGTTGGTGTGATTCTTGGAGCAAACATTGGAACAACTATCACAGGTCAGCTGATCGCTTTCAAAGTAACAAAATTCGCATTTCCCATGATCACAGTTGGCTTTGCCATAGCTTCCTTTTCAAAGAACTACAAAAGGCAGATGTGGGGTAAGGTTCTCATGGGTCTTGGTCTGCTTTTCCTGGGAATGACCACCATGAGCGGTGTTCTCAAGCCCCTTCAGGGAAGTGCACCTGTGAGGGAGTTCTTCACACAGTTCAGCACAAGCCCGCTTCTTGCTATTTTTGCAGGAACACTGGTAACGGTATTTGTTCAAAGCTCAAGTGCAACAGTGGGTCTTACAATGACACTTGCAGGCTCAGGGTTAATAGGGCTTCAGGGTGCCTTTTTTCTGGTGCTGGGTGACAACATCGGAACAACGATAACTGCCCAGCTTGCTGCTCTGGGAGGTAACCGGGCTGCTAAGCAGACCGCCATGGCTCATACCCTTATCAAGGTGATTGGTGCGATCTACTTTGCAGTACTCATCATGGATTCACAAGGCTTTTTCATGAATCTGGTTAGAAGAACATCCCATGATCCCGTAAGGCAGGTGGCAAATGCCCACACAATATTCAATGTGGTGAACTGCATTTTGTTCATTCCGTTTGTTCCTGCCATAGCAAGGCTTTCCAAATTCATCATTCCCTCCAGTAAGGATGAGGAGCACGTTCCAGATATTCTTCTGGACAACAACCTTCTGGCGTCTCCCGTTTTGGCTCTTGACAGTCTGGATCGTGAGATAGCAAAGATGGCTGTAGTATCCGGGAAAGGCGTACGCCGGGCTGCAGAGCATTTTCTTACCGGAAAGCATAATCCTAAAACTATTCTGGCCATGGAGGACAGAGTTGACGATATGCAGAGAGATCTTACTGTTTATGCATCTCTGCTTTTTAAAGAGAATCTTTCCTATGAGCAGACCCAGCGGCTTCCAGTCATTCTCCACACCATAAATGATATTGAGAGGGTTTCCGACCATGCGGTGAACATGATCGAAGCCAGAAATCGCGTAAGCGGCAATGTTCTTGATTCCGAGGGTCCGCTAACTGTTGCAGCAGAGCAGGCATTTCAGGTTTTAAAAAACATGACGGAGCAGGTTGCGTCAGCACTGGAAACACACGACTTGAAATCAGCCCAGAAGGTTCTTGTTCTTGAAGGAAGAATGAATCAGATTGAAGAAGAAGCCAGAAATAATTACAGTAACTCATTGGCAACCTATGGTATAGCAAATATGAGCGCACTGGCTATTCTGGACTTTATTGACTATTGCGAGAGGGCCGGGGATCACATGAAGAACATCGCACAGTCTATTCTAGGAGGAGGTATCTGGCATGGCCAGGAACCAGGAGAGTAATTTCTTAGTGGATCTTGATAGAATCGAAGAGGGTATTGCTGTTATTCTTGCTCCGGGAGGGTTTCAGTGGCATCTTCCTGAATCTTATCTTCCCCAGGGTGTTACTGAAGGAATGACAATGAATGTTACACTTGAAGCTGATCAGGGTGCAACCCATGCAAGACTGGAGAGAATCCGGGAGCTTCGTTCAAGTCTGGAGAACAGGTGAGCGGAGATTGTCCGGGAAAGCTTGTTCTTGTAGCAACTCCAATCGGTAATCTGGATGACATGTCACCCAGAGCAAGTGAGGTGCTCAGCACAGCAGATGTGGTTATGGCAGAAGACACAAGACGAACCGGAAAATTTGTTCCTGAGCGCAGGCGTCTCTACAGTTGTCATGACCATAATATTCGTGGAAGACTTCCTCAGATCGAGCAGTTCCTGTTACAGGGAGCAACGGTTGCCATGGCCAGTGATGCAGGCACACCGGGAATCTCTGACCCTGCTTACAGAGCAGTTGGGCTTGCAGTTGAACTTGGTGCAGAGGTGACAATGATACCTGGACCGTCTGCCGTTATCATGGCTCTTGTTGTATCCGGTCTTCCAACAGACAGATTTGCATTTGAGGGTTTTCTTCCCTTCAAGAAGGGCAAGAGACGCAGGAGAATAGAGGATATGGCGGCGTACACTGGAACAATCGCATATTACGTAGGCCCACACCATCTCTCCTCTGTTATTGAGGTTTTGTTCTCTGTTTTCGGTGACAGGCGCTGTTGTGTAGCCAGGGAGATGACAAAACTTCACGAGGAAATTGTTCGGGGTACCCTTTCGGAACTTATGGATAGATATTCAACCTCTGTTCCCAAAGGTGAGATCACTCTTCTGGTGGAAGGAGCTGTAGATTGAATCTTCATAAAGTAAGAATGGCATTCAAGAGTCTGCTCAGACCAGTTATTCCTTTTCTGATAAAACTGGGAGTGACTCCTGCCGGTGCCACAATTACAGGCCTTCTGATCACCATCCTGGGTTCATGGTTTGTCTGGAAAGGAACATACCTCACGGGAGGTGTCATTCTTATCCTGGGAAGCCTCTTTGATGCAGTGGATGGAAGTATTGCCAGAGAAACAAATACCTCCTCCAAGGGTGGTGCTGCTTTGGATTCTATCATGGACAGAGTGGGTGAAATTCTTGTGTTAACTGCGGTGCTTGCGGGAAAAGCCGGAAGTGAACATGATAGCTTGTTGTATATTATACCCATGGCTATGGGCGGATCGCTTCTTGTAAGCTATGTTCGTGCCCGTGCCGAGGGGCTAGGTATAGGGTGTGAGGTTGGTCTGTTCACCAGAACAGAGAGGCTGGTACTGGTTATTGCCGGTGTGGTCTTCTCTTCGTTCTGGGGGTCAATAGTACTGGTCTGGGCTTGTGCTGTAATTGCAGCCGGGTCTTGGCTGACCGCCTTTCAACGGTTGATGAAAGTTACACGGGACGGGAAAGGGATTCCCCTGGACTAGGGGTCTTTTTTCCCTCGAAACATTATACCCGTCAGGGAGGATATTGAATGTCAAAGAAAGTAAGAGTAGCCATTATCGGAGTGGGCAACTGCGCAAGCAGTCTTGTTCAGGGCGTTGAGTACTACAGGAACTCCAAAGAAGAAGACAAGGTTCCCGGTCTTATGCATGTAAACCTTGGCGGTTATCATGTGAAAGACGTTGAATTCAGCGCAGCTTTTGATATCAACACAACAAAAGTGGGCAAAGATCTCAGCGAGGCGATCTTCGCTGACCCGAACTGCACAATCAAGCTTTGTGATGTCCCAAATCTTGGTGTTCCGGTAAACAGAGGAATGACCCACGATGGGATCGGCAAGTATCTCAAGCCTGTGATCGAAAAGGCTCCTGGACCAACAGCAGATATCGTAAGCATTCTTAAAGAGACAAAGACTGATGTTGTTGTAAGTTACCTGCCTGTTGGCAGCGAAGAGGCAACCAAGTGGTATGTAGAGCAGATCCTTGAAGCAGGATGTGCTTTTGTAAATGCTATCCCTGTGTTCATCGCTCGCGAGCCCTACTGGCAGAAACGTTTCCGTGATAAGAACCTTCCCTGCATGGGCGATGACATCAAGAGCCAGGTTGGGGCAACAATCCTTCACCGTGTCATGACCAGACTTTTCCAGGATCGTGGCGTAAGGCTTGATCGTACGTACCAGCTTAACGTCGGTGGAAACACAGATTTCCTCAACATGCTTGAGCGTGAGCGTCTTGAATCCAAGAAAATCAGCAAGACCAATGCTGTTACCAGTCAGATCCCAGGTGGAATGCTTCCACGTAACGTCCATATTGGCCCAAGTGATTACATCGAGTGGCTTGATGACAGGAAGTGGTGTTACATCCGCATGGAGGGAACCAGTTTCGGAGATGTTCCGTTGAACATCGAGGCAAAGCTGGAAGTATGGGACAGTCCTAACAGTGCCGGTGTTATCATCGATGCTGTCCGCTGTGCTAAGCTTGGTTTGGACAACGGTCTCAGTGGTGCTCTCGAAGCCCCGTCCAGTTACTTCTTCAAGTCTCCTCCTGTGCAGTACTATGACGATGAGTGCCACAGAATGACAGAAGAGTACATTACCACTTACGGTAAGAAAAAAACTGACAGCAAGACAAAAGCTGATAAGAAGTAGGAAAGAGAGATAATGTGCCCGGACTTTTCGTAACCTTTGAGGGCGTCGAGGGCTCGGGCAAATCATCCAGATGCAGATGCCTGATAAAGGCCCTCCAGAAAACCGGTAGTGAGACTGTTTTCACCCGGGAACCCGGAGGGCCTGA
>JAOZRM010000141.1:4323-8422 GCA_029940175.1 Candidatus Sabulitectum sp.
GGGTTGATGCCAGACTTGACAATTCTTATGGATCTTGATCCCGAAGAGGGTTTCAGAAGAATGAACATCTCCGGCAGAAAGCTTGACCGAATGGAGATGGAGGATATCTCCTTCCATCGCAGAGTACAGGAAGGCTACAACCTTCTGGCTCGCCGTGCTCCGGAACGTTTTCTTGTGGTGGATGGTACACTCAGCGAAGAGAAACAGGACTCATTGATCATAAATGAAGTTCTGAAGAGAATTGCAGAATACAGATAGAATAGAAGGGTTGTCGATACTATGAAAGATCTTGTTCCGGGATGGGTTGCTGTTACAACGGGCATGCTACTTCTCACTGTGTCTATTATGCTGGGACTTCCACCTGTTGCTGCGGCTCAGGATGAAGAAACACCTGCGGCGAGAGCCTCATCACTGGAGTTGTTTTTCGATGTTTACGGCATTACCAGATCGTCATATGTAGACACTGTTCAGAGTCGGGAGCTTGTGGAGGAAGCGCTCCAGGGAATGCTTCAGTCTCTGGATCCCAACAGTGTTCTTCTTACTCCCGAGGAGCTGGAGAATCTCCAGATTCAGCTGGAGGGTTCTTTTGAGGGTGTAGGAATAACCCTGGGTCAGAGGGATAACTGGCTTACTGTCATATCTCCTCTTGAAGGAACACCTGCATACAGAGCCGGTATGAAGGCCGGTGATCGCATCATAGAGATCGACGGTGTTTCCACCGAGGGAATTACCACTACAGAAGCGGTTTCATTTATAAGAGGTCCCGGAGGCACAATTGTTGATCTTACGGTAAAGAGACCGGGGATGGAAGAGCCTATAATTTTTCCAATTGAAAGAGACGTAATTGATTTCCCGTCAGTTTCTGCAAGTTTTATGGTAGAACCCGGTATTGGTTATGTGCGGCTTTCCCGTTTCAGCGAGGAATCTGCTACAGAGGTGTATGACGCTGTAACGGAGCTTCGCGACCAGGGCGCAGAGAAAATGATCCTGGACCTCAGAGGTAACTCGGGTGGACTGATGCTTCCATCTATTGATGTTGCCGACATTTTTCTTCCTGCCGGAGCGGTTGTAGTCACCACCCGTGGGCAGGCTGTAGGAGAATACACCTACAGAACCAGGAGAGGTGTTCTTTACAGCGGTGAACTTGTTCTGCTTGTTGATGGCGGCAGTGCCAGCTCGTCTGAGATTCTTGCAGGCGCCCTTCAGGATCAGAACGCAGCTACTCTTATCGGAACAAGAACTTTCGGTAAAGGATCAGTGCAATCCCTGTCAGATCTCGGCGAGTATCCCGGGCTTGGCCATTACGGCGTTAAACTGACCACAGCTCGGTACTATACTCCCAATGGAAACAGTATTGATAGAACTCTGCGGGATGATTTCATGGAATCGGATGCAGAGGAGGTCTGGGGAATTACCCCGGATATTATCGTAGAGCCGGATTCCTTTGGTGTTGCCCTTGTTGCTGAATTAGAATTTGATGGGCATTTCTTTCATTTTGCTGTGGACTACACGCTGGAGAATGACATAGCTCTTGATTTCTGGCCGGATGAGGCTTTGTTTCTGGAGTTTAGAGAGTATCTTGATTATGAGGAAATAGAGTACACGGAAGAACAATTTGCTGACAGCTATTTCTACATTGAACGTGCTCTTCTCCGTGAGATAGCTCTTCGGGTGTGGCCAATGAGTCGTTACTATGAAGTAACAGCACCACACGATGATACAATTGTTCGTGCAATAGAATTTTTTACGGAGTAGTCATGATAATAAAATTTGGTACTTCCGGCTGGCGTGGGGTGATCTCCAGGGAATTTACATGGGACAGAGCAATGGCTGTTGTTGATGCCATAGCATTCAGATTGAATGAGAGCGGTTACAACAGTATCGCAATTGGCGGAGACTGCCGTTTTCTCTCTCCGGAACTTGCGGATGCAACAGCCGAAAGAATGGCAGAGTACGGGTTCAAAGCGTACGTTTCAGAAAGAAGCGTGCCTACACCGGTTCTTTCACATGCCTGCCGGAAAATGGGTCTTGGTGGTGTTATCAATTTTACTGCGAGTCACAATCCTCCTTTGTACAACGGTATCAAGTTCAGTCCTTTTCATGGAGGACCCGCAGATAGTAATGACACTGCACGAATAGAGGAATTGATAGTTTCCAGTTCTGTATTGAAAGAGTCTTCCGGTGGATCTGTGGTTAAGATGGATTTCATCACGCCCTACCTAAAAGACATTAATGAATTTATCCGTGCCGATGTTTTCAGAAGAACTGACTCTCTCAGGGTTGTGTACGATGCTTTCAGCGGCGCAGGCAGTGGTGTTCTCGACAGAAAACTGATTGAACTCGGTGGTTCTGTAAGAGTTCTAAATGCAAAAAGAGATCCTCTTTTTGCAGGGCGTCAGCATCCAGAGCCAAACGAGCAGTGTCTTGTAGATCTTTCAGAGAGTGTTTTGCGAAGTGGTGCTTCTCTGGGAGTGGCTACAGATGGGGATGCTGACCGGTTCGGAATAGTGGATGAAAATGGTGTGTATGTACCCCCCCATGATTTCATGGCACTTCTTGTTGACTATCTTGCAGAGACAGGTCACACTGGAAGGGTGGTTCGTTCAATTACAACAGGCAGTTTGCTTGACAGGGTTGCTGCGTCCCATGGTCTTCAGGTACTTGTTACACCTGTTGGATTTAAATACCTTGGAGCCGAGATATTGAAAGGTGGAGTTCTTATTGCCGGAGAGGAGAGCGGTGGGCTCTCTCTTGGAACTCACATTCCAGAGAAAGATGGTGTTCTTGCCGGACTTCTTGCAGCTGAAATGGTTTGCCATTACGGTGAAGGTCTTGGATATCTTCTAAAAAAACTCTGGGGTACTCACGGACGACTTTATAACACAAGGCTTGATCTTCCTCTGAACCCTGCAATGCAGGAGTACATAGTTGAGAACCTTTTCAAATCAGACCTGAAGGAAGCCGCAGGGCTGCCGGTACAGCAGGTTAAGAGGATTGACGGTGTTCAACTGATCCTTGATGAGAGTACATGGGTTCTTGTTCGATTAAGTGGTACTGAACCTCTTGCAAGAATCTATGTTCAGTCACAAAGCCCAGAGGAGAACCACAGAATATCCCGGGCACTTGCTGAAGAATTTGGAAAGAGCTGATATGAGACTTTTTGAGGAAACACTATCCATTCCAATAAATTCAATACCCCGGGGAAACACCAGTGAAACTTTCACCCTGGAAATGAAGAATGTCCCGTGGAGTATCCCGGGCGCCAGCTTCAGTTCTCAGGAGGGTATTCTTGATCTTGATATTGCGAGAACCGAGTATGAAATAATAGTTAAGGGATTTCTTGAGGCAGACTTCACAGTGGAATGCGCAAGATGTCTGGCCCCGGTTGTTTTTCCTGTTACAGCCGAGATAGAGAGAATGTATTCCTGGAACCCGGACATGCTCTCAGACCCGGAAGTCGAACCGGTCTCGCACAATGACGGAACAGTTTGTATATTACACCCCGTCCGTGAGGCGATTATATTTTCCCTGCCTGCAATGCCGCTCTGTACTGAAAAGTGCAGAGGTTTGTGTCCCAGGTGTGGAATCAATCGTAACTTAGAAGAATGTGAACACGATTTCGAAGCTTGAGCTTCGAACGTATAGATGAAAGCGAGAACCAGATGCCCGTTCCAAAAAGAAGGCATTCCTCCACAAGACGCGACAAGGGTCGCACTCATTGGAAGATTGCCGTAAAATCAATTAGTTCATGCCCCCAGTGTGGAGAGCCAAGACTTCCTCACAGGGTTTGTAAGCACTGCGGTTTTTACAATGGCCGTCAGGTTACAGAACCTGTTGAAGACTAGTACTGAATTTGAGTAATTCAGTTGTTGTGGCACTTGATGCCATGGGTGGAGATCACGGTCCCGGTGTTGTTGTTCGCGGGGCCGTGAGGTTTTTCAGGGAGTGTCCAAGAAAGCTTTTAAAGAATGTAAAGATCATTCTTGTAGGCCATCAGGATACTGTTGCCAGACTTCTCTCTAATGCAGGCGGTCAGAAGTATCCCATTGAGATCCAGCATGCTTCTCAAGTAATTACCATGGATGATCATCCAGCAGAG
>JAOZRM010000142.1 GCA_029940175.1 Candidatus Sabulitectum sp.
CTTACTGCTTTTGCCAACAGTGAAGTGATACAGCGCGCTCGCAGTGTTGGTGCTTTTGGATACCTGCTGAAACCTTTCAAAACAAAGGAACTGGAAGCTATGGTCGAAGTTGCTCTGTACAAGCACAGAGCCGATCTGGACAGCAGTATTCTGGAGAAAAGGCTGCAAAGGGCACAGAAGTATGAAAGTCTTCGCGTTATGGCCGGAGGGGTTGCACACCAGTTCAACAACAGTCTGCACGCGGTTCTTGGGAATATATCATTTGCCCTGGAGGACCTTCCCAGGGAGTCCCCTGCCAGGCTCAGCCTGATCGAAGCTGAAAAAGCAGCCTGGAAAGCAGCAGAATTGAGCAAGCAGATGCTTGCATTTTCCGGCCATGGCCATGTTAAAACAGCTGAACTTGATCTTACTTCATTTGTGGTGCAGTTGAAACACCTGTTAAGAGCCTTGCTTCCTTCATCTCTGGTTATTGAGTTTGATCTTGTGGATGGACTTCCATTTGTTATGGCAGATCTGGGGCAGCTGAAACAGATCATTATTGCTCTGGTTATTAACGCTATTGAGGCAATTGACGGGAATACCGGGATAATTACAATCAGTACCTCTCTCATGAAATGTGACAAAGATTTTCTAACACCGTTGCGTCTGGGTAAATTTCTTGATGAAGGTATTTACGTTACTCTGGAAATTACAGATACAGGATCAGGAATGGATCCAGACACAATCCAAAGGGTGTTTGATCCTTTCTTCTCAACAAAATTCACAGGCAGAGGACTTGGACTGCCATCTGCACTGGGACTGATTCAGGCGCACAAAGGAACCATCAAAATTGTCAGTGAACCGGGACAGGGGACTTCTGTGAAAGTCCTGCTTCCAGCCTGTGAAGCTGACCTTGTCGACCCGATCAGAAGGCCAGGGGAAGCACCGGTCTGGCGGGGCAGCGGAACTATCCTGCTGGTGGATGACGAGGAAGTTGTACTTGCAATCAGCAGAACGATGCTGGAGCGGGTGGGATTCAAGGTTATCACAGCATTGGATGGTGCTGAAGCAATAGAAGTATTCAGCAGTAATTCCGGTGAGATTGTGTGTGTTCTGCTTGATAACACCATGCCTGGAATGAGCGGGGAACAGGTTTTCCGGGCTCTGCATGAAGTAAACTCGGATGTGAAGGTCATTCTCTGCAGCGGATACAGTGAGGAGGAAGCCACCACTGAATTTCAACAGGGAGAACTCGCAGGCTTTCTGCAGAAACCCTATGGATTTGGTTCACTGATGAAGAGAATCAGAAAAGTAGTTGGTTCCTGATTCAGGATTCTCTATCTGATCACTACTACCCTTTCAGTGGTCATTTTACCATCCACTGTAAGTAGCAGGAAATACATGCCCTCCGGTACGTCTGACGCATTCCAGACTATTGATAATGTCTCAGTTAGAATTCCCGAGCAGAGAGTAGTAACAACTCTGCCGGTTGCGTCAAGCAACGTGAGTTCAGCTGCTCCATCTCCTTTAACAGTTATCAGGGTACCGGGTGTCATCGGATTTTGAAACAGTATATCCGGCATATCGGGAAGATCCTCGTGAGAGGGTTCACTGGAAATTCCCAGCTCAGTCAGCCATGGGTCAAAAACAACAAACCTGCTTACCATGTCACCTGAGCCAGGTCCTGCTCCTCCCGGTCCACTTGAATCTCCCCACCAGTTTAGTGTGGCGTCCAGGGTAAGCCAGTCATTTGAGCTCCTTATACCATAACTGCCATTACCTGCTATGTTGCAGTGGGTGATTGAGGCACTGCGGGAGTCTGATTTTCCTCTGGCTCCAGCTCCAATACCGTCTCGGGTATTGCCGGCAAATGTCGAGCTGTCGGCATTCAGAGAGCCGTAGTAAATATGCAGACCATCTCCAATATTGTTTAAGATCTCACACTTGAAGATTGTGAGTTGACCGCCCTGCAGAGTAACTCCAGCCCCCCATAGAGAAGTGTTCCCGGCGATAAGGTTATTTCTTAGAGTTACTGTTGCTCCGAGGTGGTAGATTCCTCCGCCAAACCAATCGGAATAATTATCTATTATCTGGTTACCGGAAATCAGTGCATTTCTTGTACTTGTGATCCCACCACCATAATCAGTACTGTAGTTGCCTGTGATGATGTTGTCATTGATCATAGCAAGACCACTACTGTTTCCGGTAAGACAGATACCTCCACCATTTGTGTGATCACGTGCAGGGTCCTGGTATTGAACACCAGTTATGTTGTTTCTTATTAAATTGTTCTGGATAATGGCAGTTGAGTTGATGCAGTAGAGGCCGGCTCCATCGAGTTCTGCAAAACACTCCTCGATTATGTTGTCCAGTATTCTTGGGGAAGCTCCCACACATCTGAACCCGCCACCTTGCTCTGCAGCTCCATTCCGTATAGTGAATCCTCTGATCTCTGTTGTACTGTCAACCACTGCTGACAATAGGGAAATCACTGATCCGGCACTATCTCCATCAATGATGGTTTGACTGGGACCTTGTTCGGAAATGAGAACAATACTGGCTGTATTCGGCCAGATCAAATTTTCAGAATAGATTCCTGAGGCAACCAAAACTGTATCCCCGGACTGTGCCTGGTCGAGTCCATCTTGAATATCGACGAACTGAGAGGGGATAGCGATTGTGGAAGCCTGCAATACTCGCCATATGATCAGCAACAACATAGTGGGAATCAGAAAGGGCGGTTTACACATGTTGGTCTCCAAAGTATATAAGAGAGGTAGGAAATAGATCCGCTCTCAAATCAACAGACAACGAACCTTTGTAAATTTTCTATCACGATACTATAGTAGACCAGTCGTATATAAGCAAAGAGAATTATGATTTCCTGCATGTCTCACTTAATTTTGGAGGTAACCTGTGGTAAAATTAACACTTGTGGCTCTACTGAGTCTCACGGTTGTGGCTATGGCCGCAGAAAGAGTCGTACTGTGGGAGGAATTCACACAGACTGGTTGAAGCAGTTGTGCCAGCAGCGCGGGCGCTGTTAAGACAATGATAAATGGTTATCTTGCTACCAATGACGTTGCTCCAATGATACTTTTCGCCAATGGTCCTGCCGCAAACGCTTTCAACTCCGGCAGAGACGCTCTTTACGGATGGGGTTATACACCAACTTTCCAGGTTGATGGAAGCCTGCAGAGAATTGGTTGGAGTCAGTCTATTGTAGAAGGCTACATTGACAGCAGGCTTGCCGTTCCCTGTTATCTTGATATTTCAGTTGAGATTATCGGAAATGCAACAGGCGGAATCGCAACTTATACTATTGTTGCAGAGGAAGACCTTGGTGTAAGCCCTCTAAAACTGTACTCCGCCATAGTGGAGAGCGGTGATATTGCATCAAGTGGTTACGGTTACTATGCTGGACAGGTTATGGCTTGGGAACCAAGAGTATGGCCAGCAGGAGCAACCGGTACGGCAATTGAATTTACAGGACCGTACCCACAGACAATAGTAGTGGAGAAACCCTACACACTTAATCCTGTTGAACACAATTTCGAGAATCTGGAGATTGTTACTGCTGTTCAGCTTGCAACAGGAAATCATGAAGTAATGAATGCGCACTTCATGGATCTTCCTGATTCAGGTACGGGAATCTATGGTGAAGAGAATGCTTCTCTGAATATTGGAGTTAGTAATAATCCTTCTTCAGGAAACTTTACTGTTTCTACTGTTCTTCCCTCGGGCACAACAGGAAGTGTTGCTATATACAACACCAGCGGTAGAATCGTTGAGGAATTCGCAGCCGGTGCAGTCACTTCTGTAGCAATTGAGGAAACAGGTGTTTATTACATACACATGACAACAAGCACTGGTGAAATCGTAACGGAGAGATGTACAGTAATTCGCTGATGCTTTTGTTTAGATATAGAAGATGGGCCACCTTCAGGGGTGGCCCGTTTTATGAGGCAAATTGAGCTTTAAGATATAACCCGAGAATAAAGGCCGAGATTCCGGCGAGAACATTGATAAGTATGAATGCACCTGCGGCTAACGCATCTCCAGAATTCCATAGTTTAACAGCATGTCCACTGAATGCGCTGAAGGTAGTAAGAGCGCCGAGAAACCCAGTTGCAGCAAAAAGAGCAAATTTTGAGTCGTGAGAGAGCAGCCCCATTACAAGGCACCCTGTAACATTCACAGCGATGATACCCATGGTGTTGCCGGTAACAGTCACTACGAGGTGGCGAACCACGGCGCCGGCGAATCCACCGGCACCAACCGCGGCAGCCTCGTAGAGATGGATCAGTTTCACCCTTTTTTGTGTTCCTTAAGTATCTCTTCTGCAACAGCCACAGGAACAGCTTCGTAGTGTTCGAACTGCATGGAGAATGTTGCTCTGCCCTGAGTGGAGTTTCTAAGGTCTGTTGCATAACCGAACATCTTTGACAAAGGTATTCTTGCTTTGAATTCTTTGGCGTTTCCACGGGCCTCCATGGAGACAATTACTCCTCTGCGTTCATAGATGCTTCCGGACACTCCACCTGAATACTCTTCAGGGCTGATGATCGAAACAGCCATCATGGGCTCAAGAAGTCTTGGACTGCACTTCATGAAGGCTTTCTTGAAGGCGTTTCTTGCACAGATCCGGAATGCCATTTCAGATGAATCAACCGCATGGCTGGAGCCGTCTTTAAGAGTTACCTTCACATCCACCACAGGAAAGCCGCAGTAGACACCATCTTTCATTGCATCGATTATGCCTTTTTCAACCGAGGGTATATACTCTCTTGGAATGTTTCCACCTTTTACTGAATTCTCAAATTCCAGGCCACGTCCAGCTGGAAGCGGCTTAAGAGTAAATATGATGTGGGCATACTGACCCTTTCCACCTGTCTGCTTCTTGTACTTTTCATTCCAGTCTATTGAGCCATTGATGGTTTCTCTGTAAGCCACCTGAGGTTCATTGACTTCCACTTCAACAAAGAATTCTCTCTTGATACGATCAATAAGAATCTCCAGGTGAAGCTCACCCATGCCAGAGAGAACAGTGTCTCCTGTTTCATCATTGGTTTCCACTGTGAATGTTGGATCTTCCTCTGCAAGCTTGGCCAGGGCCTCGGTGAGTTTGTCTCTGTCCTGCCGTTTGATGGGTTTAACTGCAATGCTCAACACAGGAGCAGGGAATTCGATTGCCTCAAGTATGATCGGGTCATCTGGAGAGCATATGGTGTCACCGGTAATAGTGTCTGAAAGACCGATCACAGCACCGATCTCACCGGTGTTCAATTGCTCTACTGCTTCACGTTTGTTTGCGTGCATCCTGAGGATTCTTCCCACTCGCTGTTTCTTGCCTGTTGTAGAATTAAGCACGTGAGTACCGGCTTCAAGTACACCAGAGTAAACTCTTGTATAAATAAGCTTACCTGTGTGTCTGTCAGTTACAACTTTGAATGCAAGAGCAGCAAGTGGACCATCATTACCCGGATCTCGCTTTTCCAGTTTGCCCGTTTTACTCTTCCCACTTATCGGTGGAAGATCTACAGGGGATGGCAGATATGAGATCACAGCATCAAGAAGCCTCTGAACTCCTTTGTTCTTGTATGCACTTCCACAGAGTACAGGGCATACCAGCCCGGAGTGGGTAGCTTTTCTTATGGCTTCAGAAAGCTCACTTTTTGATATTTCTTCGTCGGCGCAGAATTTGTCAAGCAGATCCTCATCAACTTCGCTTACCTTTTCAACAAGAATTAATCGTTGTTTAGCAGATATTTTTTCCATCTCGGGAGGAATGGGTTTCTCCTCATATGTCATACCACCCGATGACTCATCATAGTAGACTGCACAGTTGTCCACCAGATCGATTATTCCAAGAAATTCCTTTTTTTCGCCTAGAATGGGAATAGTAATGGGGATGGCGTTTGCATTCAGCCTGGAATGCAGTTCCTTGAGTACACCATAGAAATCCGCACCGGATCTGTCCATCTTATTGATGAAAGCAATCCTTGGAACAGAGTATTTCTCGGCTTGTCGCCAGACAGTTTCACTTTGTGGTTCAACTCCACCAACCGCGCAGAAAAGAGCAATGGTTCCATCAAGAATTCTGAGACTTCTTTCAACTTCCACAGTGAAATCAACATGTCCCGGAGTATCTATCAGGTTTATCTGATGTCCCTGCCACTCTGTAGTGGTTGCAGCACTGGTTATTGTGATTCCCCGCTCTTGTTCCTGAGCCATCCAGTCAAGGGTGGCTTCACCATCGTGAACTTCACCTATCTTGTGTGATTTTCCGGTGTAGAAGAGAATCCTTTCGGATACCGTAGTTTTGCCTGCATCAATATGAGCCATTATTCCAATATTGCGAATTTTTGCGAGATTGTAATCCCGTGCCATCTATTCCTCTCCGTTCTTAAATGATTAGTTTGAGTACCCAAATATACGGCAACCCCCCTGTATGGTGCAAAAAATTTATATTCCAGCTCCATCAGCCAAGGGAGATACACGTGAACATACATGGAAGAGTAGCTTCAGAACTGAATCTGGATTCCATAAAGATTACAGAAGTTCTTGATCTTATGAAGCAGGGCGCCACCATCCCGTTCATGGCCAGATACAGGAAAGAAATTACTGGGGGAATGGATGAGGTTGTTCTTACAGCACTTAGAGATACATGGCAGAAATATGAAACACTGGATAAGAGAATTGCTGCTATTCTTTCTTCTCTGGAGGAACGCGAGCTGCTTACTGACCAGCTGAAATCACAGATAGAAAAAGCTGCTACCCTTACTGAGCTCGAGGATATTTACCTGCCGTTCAGACCAAAGAGAAGAACAAGGGCTTCCAGGGCTATTGAAAGTGGCCTTGAACCGCTTGCGGACATTTTACTGAAGCAGAAGGACGGAGATGACCCTGTTCTGCTTGCTGAATCATATGTAAATGAAACTGTAGTTGATTGTCAGGAAGCTCTTCGCGGTGCCAGAGACATCATTGCTGAAAGAATGGCTCAGCATTCAAATGTCAGGGCAGAGATGCGAAGACTTTTTCTCACAAAAGGGTATTTTGTATGCAAGGTGATAAAGGGTAAGGAAGAGTCTGGAAGCAGGTTCAGAGACTGGTTTGACTGGTCGGAGAAAGTATCTACAGCCCCTTCTCACAGGGTACTGGCCATGCGCAGAGGAGAAAAAGAGCTTTTTCTGAATCTCACTATCCATGTGGATGCAGAAGCTGCAACCTCAATAATGACAAGGCATTTTCCAGTGAGAACCAATCTGAGTGGAGATCAAGTTCTTATGGCTCTTGAGGATGGGTTCAAGAGGCTTCTGGGTCCTCAGATGGAAACAGAAACAAGACTTGTTTCCAAGGACAAGGCCGATAGTGAAGCTATCTCCGTTTTTGCAGTTAATCTGAGAGAGCTGCTTATGGCAGCTCCACTTGGTGGAAAGAGAATCATGGCAATCGATCCTGGTTTTCGAACAGGGTGTAAGGTTGTTTGTCTTGACCAGCAGGGGAGGTTCCTGGAAAACTCAACCATTTTTCCTGTGACAGGAAAAAAGATACTGCTGCTATCGAGGTAAGAAGACTTCTCAAAAAGCACAAACCGGAATACATCGGTGTAGGCAATGGAACTGCAGGCAGGGAAACAGAAAGTTTTCTTCGTGAGCTCAAACTTGGTATTCCAGTGGTTATGGTAAACGAAAGCGGAGCTTCTATTTACTCGGCATCGAAGATCGCCAGGGGTGAGTTTCCCCACCTTGATCTTACCATCAGAGGAGCCATTTCCATTGGAAGAAGACTTCAGGACCCTCTTGCTGAACTTGTAAAGATCGATCCGGGAAGCGTTGGTGTAGGTCAGTATCAGCATGATGTTGATCAGAAACAGCTGAAGCAGTCGTTGGACCACACGGTCATTTCTTGTGTTAATTCTGTTGGAGTTAATGTTAATACAGCCAGTGCCAGGCTGCTTTCCTATGTGTCAGGGCTCAGTCCGGCGAGGGCTTCTGCAGTTGTTGATTATCGGCATTCTGTGGGAGAATTCACATCAAGAGCTCAGTTGAAGAAAGTTGCGGGTATCGGACCGGTTGCCTTTCAGCAGTGTGCCGGCTTCCTCCGGGTCTCTGGTGCTTCAAATCCACTGGACAGTAGTGCTGTACACCCTGAGAGCTATTCTATTGTGAAGAAAATGGCTGTTGACGCAGGAACTGATGTTCGAGGTCTCATGGACCGGACAGATCTGAGAAAGTCAATAAAACTTCGTGATTATGTCACTGAAGAACGAGGATTGCCCACTTTGCATGATATCATGGTTGAGCTTGATAAACCCGGACGAGACCCCAGAAGCGTGTTCGAGTCATTTTCTTTCGCAGATGTACATTCGATAGATGATCTCTCAAATGGGATGAAACTACCGGGAA
>JAOZRM010000312.1 GCA_029940175.1 Candidatus Sabulitectum sp.
ACAGCGAATGGCATACTGCTGGTATTCGGGAGAACCGCCCAACTGTTTTCAAGGACTTCATCGCCGCAGCGGAGTATCTGATAGACGAGGGATACACCGCTCCTGAGAAAATCGCCATTACAGGGGCTTCCAACGGGGGCACTCTTGTTGCAGCTGTTCTGAACATGAGACCGGACCTTTTTGGTGCCGCTGCTCCTGCCATGGGGGTAATGGACCTGCTCCGCTTCCACAAGTTTACAATAGGCTGGGCCTGGAAATCCGAGTACGGTGACCCGGACGATCCCGAGGATGTTGAATTCCTGCTGGGATACTCTCCTTACCACAACATCACTCAGGGAGTTGAGTACCCATCTGTAATGATATCCACTGCGGACCATGACGACAGAGTGGTGCCGGGGCACAGCTACAAGTACGGCGCCAGACTGCAGGCAGCCCAGGCTGGGGATGCCCCCATACTGATGCGTATCACTCCCAGTGCCGGCCATGGAGGTGCAGTGGGTCTGTCGGAAGGTCTTGATCGCACCGCTGAAGAGTATGCCTTCTTCTGGAGAGAGCTTGGAATGGAGTAACCCTTCTTCTTTTGCTGAGCAAGGCTGAAGCACTCATTGGAGGCTTCAGCCTTGCGCCGGTTTCTGCGATTGTCAATTGACCTTAATGATCTTCAACGGTGCGAACTGCTGAATAACATGATTCCCAACCCTGATTTGCAGGGATGGTTCTTTACTTTGCCCTGACTTTACTGCTTAGTGTCTCTCCGGTGCAATAGTAAGCGAGGGTTGTTCCAGGGAGGCATCAATCTGGACACTGGTACATGTTATACTTATTATAAGTACAACAAGTACTAACGTTAGGGTCTAAAGATGCTGCAAAAAGACTGTAGAACAAGGTACCTTGATGCCATGCTCGACCTTATCTGGTCCCAGTGGGTTACCATGGGTGTATCAGGGAATGTGCCAATCGCCCGAAAGTGGATCATCGATCCAGAAGCTCTAGTGATACTCACTTGTCGCATAGGCCGGTACGATCCAAGAGTGTTTGATGCTATGCTGGAATGGCTGGGCACCCACCAGCGGTTCCTGAATGTTCAGAGACTTAAAACCCTGAACAGTCAGAAGGGTCTATCCGGGGGGAATCTTCTTACAGCAATCGCTAACCTTCTGATGAAGCCCTCATCCCGATCGAAATGGAGCCGGGTCGCAGACCGGATTCAGCAGGATGAAGTTCGTCAGGAATCTCTTTTCTATTTGAAAGACGGCCGACCACACCCCCATCCCACACAATCAGATCCAGCCTTCGAAAAGGCGGGGTTCTCAAGACAGAAGTATTACGACCGCCAGGCAGTCACGCAGTTCCGAGCAGACTATTCCGCCAACCTTATTCTGAAGCTCAGAGCCGTTTTCGGCGTGAATGCAAGGTGTGAAATCATCGCCTATCTCGCAACTCACTCTCAGGCGAATCCAACAGAAACAGCTGCTGCTGTCGGGTACTCGCAAAAGGCAGTCCATAATGTTATGAACGAATTGTTTCAGTCAGGTACTGTCACTAAAAGAATCAAGGGCAGGGAAACACTCTACAGCCTTCGTGAGAAGGATTGGCTCCCCCTGCTGTCGCTGAAACAACCGGAGGTCCGGTGGCTCGACTGGAAAGCTGTTTACTCATTCATGATTGCGGTATGGACCATTCTTGGCGATTCGAAACATCAGGACGAAAATCTGATTCTTTCAGAACTGATTCTGCTGCTGACTCAAAAGATACCAGATCTTCCCGGATTCCTCAGCGAACCTCTCGAAGCCGCTCTTCGCGGACCTGATCAGACCAGAGTGTCTCTTCCATCTGTATGTAGCGCCCTGGAAGAGTTCATCCATACATTAGTGGAATAGTATATGATGTATGTCTTCCGTTTCTCCTGCGGGTGTCCAGCGACAGTCTTGTCTGGAACCCGGGAACATCCTGAAGCGCATATAACGGCTACCTTTCAAACTGTTCCCCATTCCACAGGTACAGGGTTGTGGTGTCTTCAGCAATCTCCCAGTCATGTGTGCTGTCATCGCGCTGCTCCCTTATCAGGTTGAGCTGTATCTGGTTGTCATGTCCGCCGGGAGTTGCTGGCAGTATTACCTCTGTTGTGTACCTCACAGTGTCTGAACTGCCGGGTACTATCGTCTGAGGGCCGGTAACCAGTTTGTGGCCGGTCGTCCAGGCAAGGATGTCTTCCCGGCATTCAACCCCGGGATAGTCCATGCCGA
>JAOZRM010000313.1 GCA_029940175.1 Candidatus Sabulitectum sp.
CTGATGGGATTGTATCTGGGTAAATTCTTTGGAAAAAAACTGGGTAGATCAGTAGAGATCATAGGTGGCATTGTACTGTTCGGGATCGGCCTAAAGATCCTCCTGGAACACTTGTGTTTCAGCTGACTGCAGCGCTTTCCTCCGGATAGTCATACAATCCCCTTCCAATACTACGAATAATGCCGTCCTTTTCCGGACGACACAGAATAACCCCGATCTGCGCACTTGGTGTGATGTTTCGCAGATCCTTCCTGGTAAAAACCCAACCGGTTCCGTTCTCTCTGATTTGAGATTCGATGTTCTTGCGAAAACTATGCATAACTGCCTTCCATTGTTACAAAAATATACCCTATCTTTGTAACACTTATCCAGCACTATGCTTCCTGTGAATTGCGGATGCAGCATGTCAGCAACAGTATGACAAGCGTATTGAACCCACATATGGTTGTCTGTCATATCAAAACGGATTGCAGGAGACTGTAACAACTACTCCAGTTCACTAATCATCTTACTGATTGTCTTATGCAATGCAGGTATTTTTCGATTGCATGTGAAGTAGACTGCCTGGGGATTGATATCAACATAGTGGTGGGTAATAATGTCTCGCATCCCTTTAGCATCTTTCCAGTTAACCTCTGGATACCTGATCAGGAGTTTTTTGAATGTGTAAGCACCTCAATGATAAGTTGTGTATTGTCAGACATACACGGCCTCAGAATCAATCCTGTTCTTAAGATATTCATTCATGTCCGGCCTGTATGTAACAACATCAACACGCTTTAGAAGTTTTTCCTGAAGCAGGCTCTTGATGCTGGAAAGCATGAAGAAATCAGGCTCATGAATACGTATTACGATATCAATGTCACTGTCATCTTTCGCTTCATTACGGGCGACAGAGCCAAATACTCCTATTTTAGAAATGCCGTATTCCGTTGACAATTCTTTCTTACAACTGCGTAGAATTTCAAGTATCTCTTTTCTACTCATCTTCCTCCTATGGAACTACTTCCGATAAGAATAGTTGACTCACTGCTAATAGTCAACTAAGAAAGAAAACAGGAAATCAGTTTCTTCTCTGCTACGCTATAGATGGTCGGGAGTTCAAATCCCGGATAGAGAACAAATTATGTGGTCTGTCGCGGACAATCAGGTGAGACAGCAGGGAGCCGGTGGAATTGAGTAACCTCACTTCTCATTTCAAAAGCAATCGATGAGATTTCCGTTTAACCACCCTTAAGGACACAGCTCTTCCCATAATTAGTTACAACAGTTTCAGCTTCAGGTGGCGCTTCTCCATCCTTTAGTACCGAATAATGAGCTCTATTATTAATGGCAGGTTCATACTCCGGGTCAATTTCTAAAGCCCGGTCTAAATAAGTTATTGCTTTTGTATACTGTGCTAACTGTCCGTAACACATACCTATATTCCCAAGAGAAGCCAGATGATTGGGTACGATTCGCAGAACCTTGTTAAACGTCTCTATTGCCCGCTTCCAACTCTTCTGTTCCATTTCAGCAAATGCAAGCATGAATATTTCATGGCCCCTCATGAAAGTCTTCAAATTAGTTCCATCTGATTCTTTTACAGTATTTTCATAGTCGGCCAGAATTTTCTTTGCTTTTTTTACCAGATCAGTGTCATTACGGATCTTAACAACCTTCTGGAAATGTACAACTGATTTGTACAAGTCGAGATCAATTTTGTAAAGAGCGCCCAGATTGAAATGTGCTTCCGTATACTCTGGATCAATCTCAATTGCTCTCTTAAAACAATCTTCTGCTTTTTGATAATCTTTCTGAAAAAAATGGGTTACTCCTATGGCGAAGTAAATCAGTTCATTATCAGGATTGATTTCGTCCAGCTTTTCAAGCTGTTTTCTTGCCTCCCGGGGTCTGCCGGATTCCGCCAATTCGAGCAAGTAGTCAACAGCATCAATCAGCTCGGATCTCTTCTGATTTATTGCTTTGCTTTTCTCCCGTATTGTTCTGGCTGAGCTATAATTCTTTGCTGTTTTAAAGTGTGCACAACCAGAGCAGAGTTCCTCATCTCTATTTTCAGCACAACAGACTGAACAAATGAAAGAATCAAATTTGCTGCATTGTCTGCTGGCTTTCCTCGTTTTGCATAGAATACATTTGCCCTTTGCCATGTATGTGTCCTTTCGTGTACTGCTGATGTTATCAGTGGCCTCACCGTAGCCACCTTCCTGACC
>JAOZRM010000314.1 GCA_029940175.1 Candidatus Sabulitectum sp.
GAAATGAATGAAGAATTGGATCTTGAAATAACGGTTGAAGAAATAGAGAGCTGGACTTCGTTTGATTTTGTTGAAGTATTTATAACAGTCCAGCCGTTTGTTGATGAACTGCCTCCCAGGGAAAATCTGCTTTCCTCCGGTTTTGAACTGCATGGAGACAGCAGTATGGTGTTTGTAGGTGATGACTCTTTGAATCTCAGGCGGATACTCATGGTGAAAGAGGAAGATAACTGGAAGTTGGATCAAAGGGCTATCGGCTCTTTCATGATGTAACTTTTTCCTGCGGGAGAGAACACAGCCTCGAGAGGATGTAAATTCATCACAGCAGGTTTTCCGTGTGTATATCTACTGAATGGTTTCAGGAGCAGTCTTTCTCTTTAACTTTACATAGGCAAATGCAAGGGGTATACTCCTTTAAGAGCCTGTATAGGGATTTAAGGAAAGGAAGGGTGTCATGAAAAATATCATAGCACTTGTTACTGTTCTTCTTCTTCTTGTATCACTGGCGAATGTTTCATCAGCTCAGATTGTTATTGGTACATTCGATTCCCGCTGCGTAGCTGCTGCCTACTATCGTTCTGCTGACTTCTTAGACAAAATAGCCGAAATGAAAGCGGAGCACACTGCAGCTGAGGAAGCTGGTGACACGGAACTCGCCGCAGCACTGGCCGCAGAGGGGGAAGAGCAGCAGCATCTCGCCCACTTGCAGGTTTTCAGCGCAGGAGACATCGAAGAGATCATCTGGCTGATCTGGAATGAGCTTCCAGCTGTGGCAGAGGAAGCTGGTGTAGATGTTATTGTAAGTATCTGGGATATTGTTCACAGAGATGACAACGTGCGATTTGTGGATGTTACAAACGAGATGGTGAGCTTCTTTGATCCGTCAGATGAAACACTGGAACTGGTTGATGAAATGAAAGGAATCCCTCCCGTCCCGGCATTTATGCTGCCCGAGGGAGACCACTGATAAAGAGAATCCCGACTGCTATTTTCTTTACTATATGCTCGCGGAATGGAACTGAAGCAGGTGTCTCCAACGAAAGAGCCCAGGGATTATCACCCCGGGCTCTTCCTTCTGAAGAATTCATAACAACTGTGAATTATTCCCAGTTACTGGTGAAAAGAGTCAGACCAAGATCGTTCGGCTGGTACTCGTATGAGAAACTGACCATGGTTCCATTGTTTGTGCTGGGGTCTGGAACCACAGAGAGTCCGTACATCTTTGCGTATGCATTCTCACCGCCACTGTATGGAAGCTTTATGAAAACAACCTGGTCAGAGGTATACAGCATGTATGAGGAAGAATACCAGGTGCCGTCAGGGTCGCAACTGCCACATTCCCCTGCAGCAGGCTCCTGAAAGTAACTCTGATTGCTGTTTCCGAATGGTCCGAAATTGCCGCTGTAAAGAGATACATCATCATCACCCTTTGAGTCATCGTAGACATAAATATCCTGCGTAAAGGCCACGCTTGGTGCCATTCCAGTCTGTCCGGCAAACTCTCCGAAAATAAACCCGCTCGGGTTATTGAAGCGCAGTAATTGTCGTAAATAGTGTAGGTGACGGTTATGATGGAGGGCATTGTGTTTACCGAATCTGAAAAACTCTCTGAGAAAAACTCACCTGCAAATCCACGCACTGAGTAGTACCCTGCACAATCAGCGGTGATCTCTACCTGAGAATCAGTAGTGGTTTCTTCCAGCACCCAGTTACCTGATTCCTCTTCTTTGTAGTAAACCTGATATCCATCCACTTCACCTGCAAGTGGAGCCCATACAAGAATGACTGTTCTGCCTGTTGATGCAGCATCCAGGGTAAGATCCTGTACCTGGGGAAGATTCTCAATCACGGATACTGTTTCTTCATTACTCCAGCTGGAGAATCCGGAAGTATTCGTGGTCAGCAGGGCATAGTAGTAGTCGGAGCCAGTGCATACATCAGAATCCGTATAGAGGGTGTCTGAACTCACTGTTGCTGTGTAAACATTTTCCGCAAATGTGGTGTCACTCTGAATATCCGGATTAAGTGAGCGGTAAAGCCTGTAAGAGTAGAAGTCTGAATCGGGGGACGTGGTCCATTCAAGAACTGCATTGCCCTGGGATAGCTCCCCGGAGAGAACCGAAGGGGTTGGAAGATTGCCCGGGGTTGTTTTGGATGGCTCATTGCTCCATACACCATTATCATCTTCATCCTGTGTTCGAAGAACATAGT
>JAOZRM010000008.1 GCA_029940175.1 Candidatus Sabulitectum sp.
CACTGTGGAAACCCTTGGTGCAGATCCTTCCTCCATGGTTTCCAACTACTGTTTCAACCTGGACACAGGAGAGGAAGTTATTCCTGAAGAATTGTTCATGGAGAATAGAATCCCGGATCTTGTTCAAATGTGTAACGCAGAGCTTCAGAACAGGATAAGCAGCGAGATCCAAAGGGAATATACCTTTGCAGAGGAAAATCTCAGGCAGTTGGGAATCAGGCGCGGAGGAATTGTGTTCCATTACGATTTTGGTTTCCCGCATTCAACTGTAGCCCTTGAACCGGATGGAGAGCTCTTCTTTTACTGGAGTGACTTGAATGAATTTCTTTTGCCGGAAGCCAGACGCTAACAGAAGAGCATAGAGAGGATAACCTGATGCTGAATATTGCACTGTTCGGAGCCCCTGGTGCAGGTAAAGGAACTCAATCAGAATTGCTGATGAAAAAGCATAACCTTGTGTACATCTCCACCGGCAACATACTTCGTGAGGAGATCAGGAGCGGTACCAGTCTTGGTAAGGCAGCCAGATCCATCATCGAGGCTGGAGGTCTTGTCTCCGACGAAATAATTGTTCAGATAATAGAGAAGAAGATCACATCAAACCCAGATGCTCCAGGATTTCTTTTTGACGGCTTTCCCAGAACATTTGTCCAGGCTTACATACTGGAGGGTCTTCTTCTCAAGATGCATACTTCGCTTACCTGTCTGCTATTTCTTGATGTTACACCTGAGGAATCTCTCAAGCGCCTTCTTCACAGAGCAAAAACTTCCGGGCGCAGTGATGATACTGAAGCGGTCATAAAGAACCGTCTTAAGGAATACAGAGAGAAGACAGCTCCCGTAGCCCGGTTTTACAGAGATCAGGGAGTCTTTTTTCAGGTTGACGGTGCAGGCTCTGTTGAGACTATCTACAGGCAGTTGGAAGACATAATCGACAGGGAGCTGCGTAAAGTATTGTTTAACATAGTGTTGCTCGGGTACCCAGGTGCCGGTAGAGGAACTCAGGCTCGTAAGCTGGCAGAAAAATACAATCTGGTCTATCTGTCAACAGGCGAGATGCTCAAGGAGGAGATCAAAAAGGGATCCGAGGTTGGTCAGAAAGTTCAAGCACTGTGTGACAAGGGTGACCTTGTTCCAGATGAGATAGTTATCAAATTGATTGAAAAGCATATTCAACGGAATCCCGAGGCAAACGGATTTATTTTCAAGGGATTTCCCAGAACTCTTGTACAGGCCTATATCCTCGATGGTCTTCTGCGTAAGATCAATACCTCGGTATCTTTCACACTGGATATCCAGTGCCCTACACTTGAGCTTATAAAGCGGCTGGATGCCCGTGGCAGAACTAAGCGGAGAATGAATTACGATATGGAAACCTCCACCATTGTTCACCGCCTGGAGCAGCACGAGAAGATTTGTCTTCCTGTGGTTGAGTACTACAGGAAGCAGGGTAAGATGACCCTCATTGACGGTGATGGAACCCCGGAAGAGGTATGGACCCGAATAGAGGAACCGGCCGAGAATGCCTGGCGGAGAGCCCGATAGAGCCTAATCCGATAGCACAGGAGATGAAAATGGAAAAGAAGAAGCGAGATGTTGAAAAAGACTACCCGAAGAAGCAATTCATAGAAAAGTTGAGAAGACTTGCTGACTCCCTGGAGGAGGATGCACGTTTTCGAATACAGGTGGCTGGAGAACGGGTGAGCGTTCCTCACGATGCCACTATCAGCATTGAGCACGAGCGCAGCGAGGACGAAGAAGAGATAGAGTTTCAGCTGAAATGGAAACTCTAGCTTTACAGCTGTCTCCTAAACAAAGTTGATCCTGTGATATCGCTTCTTTCCTGCACGGAGAAGAAGAGAATTGTTATCCAGCATGTCTTCAGTGATCCTCTCTTCAGGAGAGGAAACCCTTTCGTCCTGAATGTACAGCCCGCCCTGTTTGCCAAGTCTCTTCACTTCACCCCGGCTTGGACAGAGACCGGTTTCAGTGAACAGGTCAATGGCTGAGATGCCCTCATTTATTCGAGAGAGAGGAACTTCAGTGGAAGGTACATTCTGCTGGTTGCCTTTTCCGGAAAAAAGAGCCTTTGCTGCATTCTGTGCCTTTTTCGCTTCTTCGAAGCCATGGGCTATTGCAGTCGCCTCAAAAGCAAGTTTTTCTTTAGTTCTTCTTGTATCTGCTCCGGTGAGTTTCTCGTATTCAGCGATCTCATTAACTGGAAGATATGTGTAGAGCTTCATGAAGTAGGCGGCATCCCTGTCGTCCACGTTAATCCAGAACTGGTAGTACTGGTATGGTGAAGTAAGATCAGGATCGAGCCAGATAGCACCGCCAGGTTGGGACTTACTCATCTTCTCGCCGGTTGAGGTGGTCACAAGCGGGCACGTAAACCCATAAACTTCCGAAGATTCTTTCCTGCGGATAAGGTCGATTCCAGCCACGATATTGCCCCACTGGTCGGCTCCTCCCACCTGCAGGATGCAGTTCTTATCCCTGAACAGATGCAGAAAATCGTAGGACTGCAGGAGCATGTAGTTAAATTCAAGAAACGACAGACCCGTTTCAAGTCGCTGCTTAACACTCTCAGCCGTAAGCATTCTGTTAACACTGAAATGCTTTCCAATGTCCCTGAGGAAATTTATGTAATTAAGTTTATTAAGCCAGTCAGCATTATTGAGAAGAAGAGCTCCGTTTGCACTTTCATCATTGAAATCCAGGAACCTCTTCATCTGAGTTTTCAGAGAAACCGCCCACTGGTCAATGGTATCTCTGCTCTCCAGAGAACGTTCAGTGGACCTTCCGGACGGATCTCCCACCAGAGCCGTTGCTCCTCCAATAAGTATGTGAGGTTTGTGCCCTGCTCTCTGAAGATGGCTTGCGATCATCAGTGGAACAAGGTGCCCCAGATGAAGACTGCTTGCAGTAGCATCAAAACCAATATAGAAGGAGAGAGGATCAGCCTTAAGCAGTTCATTCAGTTTTTCTTCATTGGTCATCTGGTAAACAAGGCTTCTGTCAATCAGACTTTGGAGTGTTTCCATTGCCTGCTCCTTCCGGGTTTAGTGTATGCATCTGGCGATTTTACATTTTTTTCTGTATTTTGTCAACAAACAGAAGAAAGGGTATTAACTTTATGGAAATGATAGAATTCGAGCATCCTATTGCCAGAGACTTTGTTACGCGCTTGAGAAGGAAGGATGCGCCACCTGTTCGATTCAGGGCTTACGCCAATCGACTGGCTTACCTGCTGGCTGTAGAGGCTACCCGCGATCTCTGTACTGTTCCTGCTCAGGTGGAGACTCCGCTGGAGACTACTCTTGGAGAAGTGGTTACAGATCCTCCGATTATTGTACCCATTCTCCGGGCAGGTCTTGGTATTCTCGGTGCATTCCAGGATCTTTTACCTGATTCCCAGGTTGCATTTATTGGCATGACCAGGGATGAGACCACAGCAGAGCCGGTATGGCACTACTCATCCTTACCAAATGTTGCTGGAAAAAAGGTCATAGTCCTTGATCCAATGCTTGCCACAGGCGGAACAGCTTCTGCTGTTCTTAAGTATCTCTTCGAGAAAAAGGCATCAGATGTTATTCTTGTTTCTGTAGTTGCAGCTCCAGAGGGAATTGCAAAATTGGGTGAATTCGATAATTTAACTGTTATCACAGTTTGTGTTGACCGGGAACTTGATTCGAACTGGTATATAAGACCAGGACTTGGAGATTTTGGCGACAGACTCTATTCAGACGGTATCTGACCGGTCAAGCGGAGGAAAATTGCTGCGAAATAGAAGGAACTGGGCTGCAGTCGCTTTAATAGTTGCTGCCATTGGGGTAACTCTTGTTTTTACAAAATCAGGTGAAGAAAGTATTGGCGGGCATTGGGATTTTCAGAACAGCATTGAGGCTATGGAAGTCTGTCGTATTGAGATGCTCACAATTGTGGCAGACACCATTGACATCTATACATCCACCATCGGTGATGGTTTTTTAGGTGGAGCAGTTCGTGAACTGGGTATCTCCGGTGGTCAGTATCTGTCAACGTGTGGTGTGCTTATGGACAGTCTTGGGTGGAATGTTCAGAGAGCCGGTGATACGCTTACAGCTACATACAACCACGGACAATTATCTGAGCTGAGAGCGTATCCGGGTAACCGAAGGGGGTTCTACAGAATTCTTTTTTCGGAAGGTTCTCCCTCTCTCTGGGAATATGTGCCGCAGGAAAGATGGATTCGTCAGAGGGCCATTTCCTGTGACATCTCAACTACTGTCTGGGCAGCTTTGTGGGATACCGCATTACCACCGGATCTGACCGAATCAGGAATTCTTGTAAGCAGCAGAGATTCTTCAAGGGCGGTTGGATACATATCTGAATTGCAACGAGCTCTTACAGACAGATTGTTCGTTTATGACATTGACTTCTACTACGATGTGAAGGTAGGAGATAAACTCTGGATTCTCATTGAGGAGAACCGTTACCCTATGGACGGGGAGACCGGTTTCCGAAGAATTCTTGCTGCCAAGTATCAGTTTGCTCACGGCGGAATTGCTGAGGCTTTTCCTTTCTTTCACCGGCCGGAAGATGCTGAAGTGGCAGAGATCATTCTGGATCACTATCACCGTGATGGAGCCTCTCTTAGAACAATGTTCCTGAAGATGCCGGTTCCATACGGAAGGATCAGTTCCAGCTATTCAAGCGGTCGGATGCATCCTGTGCTTGGATACACAAGGGCTCATCGGGGGATCGATTACGCCTCACCCATGGGTACTGAGATCTATGCTGTGGGAGATGGAACAATTACAGTTCGCAGCTGGTGTGGTGGTTACGGTAACATGGTTAGAGTGAGGCATGCAAACGGTTACGAAACAGGATATGGTCATATGAACGGGTATGCTGCCGGGCAGAGTGTGGGAGGTTATGTGAGGCAGGGAGAGATAATCGGATATGTGGGGTCAACAGGTCTTTCTACAGGTCCTCATGTTCACTTTGAGATGAAAAGAAACGGAGAATATGTTAATCCGGCCACAGAGATAATGCCCCCAGCTGACCCTCTAGAAGGTGAAGAACTTTCAAGGTTCCTCAGCGAAATGACTGTTATTGAGGCCCAGTGGTCCATGCTTGTAGGTATTGATCTTCCTGTTCCTGATCCAGAAGTTGAGATTGAAAGTGACACAGATGTCCAGACCGAGTCTGAGGAGTCTGCTGAGTGAGTCTCAGGATAATCGACGAGTTTTTCTGGGATTCCATTTTTGCGGAAATGCTGGATGGTCTCACTGAAAATATACGAACTTCAGTGGGAGGTCTTGGCGGCGCATCTCTTTCTCTGGCAGTGGTTTCAGCTCACAGGCTTGCTGGCCCCACTATTGTGGTGGCGCCTACTGTTACAACTGCAGAGTCCATAAGAGATGACATAAAGGCATTCACCGGCCGTGATGTACTGTACTTTCCTGCATATGAAACACTGCCATTTCAAGGGGAAGCCGCTCATCAAAGCGTTATTGCCGACAGGATAGAGTGTCTTGCCGGGCTCCATTCCGCAAGACCGGATACACTGGTTGTTGTTCCTGCTCGTGCTCTGGTTAAAAGATTGCCGCCTTCCGATTCATTTAAAATTCTGTCAATCTACAAAGGCATGCGTCTGGATCCTGATAACCTTGAAAGCTGGTTGCTCTCAGCTGGATACATCAAGGAGGCCTCGGTGTTTGAGCAGGGCAGGTGGTCAAGAAGAGGTGGTATTATAGATGTAGGTACTTACGGAACCGATAATCCGTACAGAATCGAGTTTTTCGGAGACGAAATAGATTCAGTTCGCCTCTTCGACCAGCATTCCCAGCGATCCATTAATCGAGTCGGCTCAGCGAAAATACTTCCAGCAAGAGAGGTAGTTCTTTCTCCGGAAGAATGGAATTCTGCAGCAGACAGTGTCCCTGATGAGCACCCTCTCGAGGAGTTCATGTATGGTGCAAGCGACTTTCCAGGGATAGAGCATCACCTTCCGCTTTTTTTTAATAACTGCGCAACAATTTTTGACTACCTGGCGGAGATAGGTACTCTGATATTAATTGAACCCCAAAGATTGAGTTCAGTTATTCAAGAAACTATAGAGGTAAGAAAATCTGCATTTCCCGACAATCTTCCTTTTTCTTTTTCAGAGGTATTTGCTTCATGGGAAGAAATTGAGAACAGCATGGATAAATGCAAAAGAGTTCTGGAACACACCCTGGTTCCCTCTGAAAGTGTAGATCTCTATCTGTCAACTGAACCACAGACAGGATTCATGGGACACCACGACGAGATGTTCAGGCAGATGCGGCAATGGAGGGACAACGGTTTCCGCATTGCGGTGGCATGCGACTCAAATGCAGAATTGAACTCCTTCCGGAACCTGCTTCCAGAGGATCTTATTGAACCGGTGGAACTCGAAGTAATCTCAATCTCTGATGGTTTCGTTCTGAGAAACGACAACGGTCAGAGCATAGCATTTCTCTGTGAGAGAAGGCTGCTTAGCACAAGAAGGCGACCAGAGAGAGTAAGAAAATTCAGAGGTGGTGAGGTCCTTGCTTCCTGGGAGGAACTTCAGCCGGGCAATTTCATCGTCCATGAGTCGTATGGCATTGGTCAGTTTCTCGGACTGAAGCGGTTATCGGTGGCTGACGGAGATGTTGATTGTCTGGAAGTTGTTTACCGGGACGGAGACAAGCTGCTGGTTCCGCTTGAACAGATAGGTCAGATCCAGAAGTACCTTACTCCCGGTGGTGGCAACCCTCAGCTGGATAAAATTGGCGGAACTTCCTGGTCAAAGAGACTTTCCCGTGTGAAGAAGAGGGCACAGGAAATCGCAGGAAGACTTGCGATTCTCTATGCAGAAAGAGTTGTGAGAAAACGACCACCTCTGCCACAGCCAGGTAAGGTATCAAAAGCCATGGAGGATAGTTTCCCCTATGAAGAAACTCCGGATCAGGCGGCAGCTATCAATGCTGTAATGGGTGACTTCTCAAAAGACACTCCCATGGAAAGACTGATCTGCGGAGATGTAGGTTACGGCAAAACGGAAGTGGCTTTGCGAGCAGCATTCAGAGCAGCAGAAGCAGGGGTGCAGGTTGCCATCCTTGCACCAACCACAGTTCTTGCCGAACAACATTACAACACATTCCGCGACAGGCTTGCAGAGTTTCCTCTTCGCGTTGACGTTCTCAGCAGATTCCAGAGCAAAGGAGAACAGAAGAAGACCCTGGTGGATCTGTCCCAGGGAGATGTTTCAATAGTTGTTGGCACCCACAGGCTGCTTCAAAAAGACGTTCGATTCAACAACCTGGGTCTTCTGGTTGTGGATGAGGAACAACGTTTTGGTGTTAAGCAGAAGGAATACCTCCGGGAGATGAAAACCACTGTGGATACACTAACCATGACTGCTACACCCATCCCCAGAACCCTTCATATGGCCCTTTCCGGTTTCAGAGAGATATCTATTATTGCAACTCCTCCCCGGGACAGGTATCCCATTCAGACAGAGATAACAACTTTTAACCATGATATCATAGCCAGAGCAGTCACCAGGGAACTGGAAAGAGACGGGCAGATATTTTTTGTTCACAACCGTATCAGCACCATTGAGAAGATAAAAAGCAAACTGGAAAGTTTTCTGGATATTGATATCGTTGTTGGTCACGGTCAGATGAACCCCAGACAACTGGAAGACGTGATGCACTCTTTCATGGCAGGCAAGTATCAGATGCTTTTGTCCACCAGTATTATTGAATCGGGAATCGATCTTCCAAGAGTTAACACCATGTTCATAGATAACGCTCAGAATTTTGGCCTTGCTGAATTGTATCAACTTCGTGGCCGAGTTGGAAGAAGCCATCACAGAGCATACTGCTACATGATTACTCCAGGAGGATTGAGCAAGCTTAAACCAGAGGGTCGGAACAGACTTGAAGCTATTCAGCGTTACACCCGGCTTGGAAGCGGATGGCATATAGCTATGCGTGACCTTGAACTCCGTGGGGCTGGAGAATTTCTTGGAGCCGGGCAGAGTGGTCAGGTGGAATCAGTAGGTTATTCCATGTTTGAAGAGCTTCTTTCAAGAGAAGTTAGTATGCTGAAAGGGGAGAAGGGCAATAGTCACAGACCCCAGGCACGTATTGAACTTCCAGGAGAAGCTTTCATTCCCGAAGAGTACATGCCTGATACTGCAGAGAGGGTTCATTTTTATCGATGGGTATGGCGGTCAAAAACTGAAGACAGTATTGAGCAGTGGCTTGATTACGTAAAAGACAGATTCGGTTCAATACCGAAACCGGTAAGAGGAGTGGCATACAGAGCCAGGATCAATTTTCTTGCAATGAGAGCAAATGTTGAAGATGTCCTTGTTACTGCATCCATGGCCAGACTGGTTTTTCTTCCCGGTGGTGCCCCTCGTGTTCAGAAAGTCAGAGCTATTGCCGGCGAAAAGTGGAAGGTCCTTGAGGAAA
Source organism: Candidatus Sabulitectum sp. (assembly GCA_029940175.1). GTDB lineage: Bacteria > Fermentibacterota > Fermentibacteria > Fermentibacterales > JCC-6 > Sabulitectum. The sequence goes on from JAOZRM010000008.1 coordinate 8,475, forward strand.
AAACAGGGCGAGTTGTCCTTTCACGAAATTTCAAGGATGATTTGCCTGAAGAGAGAATGTCCGCGTTGCTTAAGGTTTTGCGTATATTCGCCCAATACTTTGGGGATCGTTAACACATATTTTATAAGCAAAGGTGGAACCAATGCGCGCGCTTCTTTACGCTCTTTCGGTGGTCACAATCCTTGTTCTCCTCACTTCTTCGTGTGGAAACTCGGGTGAATTGGGCACAGTGGCCGGTAATCCTGTTACTACTGATGAGTATCTTTCTGTCTTCAACAGTCTTCCGGCTGCCATGCAGGTTTCTGTTCTTGAACCGGGCGGCAGACTCGAGTTAATGAATAGGATTGTTATGAAGCGATTGCTTCTAACAGCCTGGGAGGAAGATGTGTCTGTTTCCGCTGGCTGGGAAGATCTCTACAGAACATCCATGCTTGCTGATTCCATGTTCAACAGAATCGGATTCGCATTTGATCAGTACTCATATATTGATTCCATGACTGCTTGCGGATTCTCTGATTTCTCTCTGAGAGTTGTTCTTCTTGATGATTCAGCCAGCGCTGCAGAGATGGCTCTCGAATGGAACAACAACAACTATGAATCATCTGTTGTATCGATGTCTGCTCCATGGAGCCTGGCTGATGGATCAAGCTACAGAGTTTTTTGTGGTCCAGTTCAGAGAATTACAGATACTTTTCTTCCTCTGTTGACAATGACACCGGATGTGGCTCACGTGCTTCCAATGTATGGTGAATGGTGCGTATGCCTTCTCAATCTTACAGAGGGAGATTGGATTCCAGATGATGGAGCCACCAGCCTGGGGTTCATGAGTGTTGTAGCGAAAGAGGCTCCTTACACAATTCTTTCCAGTGGAATCACTATTCTGGGTGATAACTGTACAGTGAGTGGAACGAGGATTGTTCCTGCTGGAGATGGAAATCAGGAACCAGTTATTCTTTTTGGAGAGAATATTCTTACAGTAGCTGACATTCTTGACATAATGAAGATGGCTGATCCTATCAACTTCCCTGACGAAGTTTCCCGGGAGATCGCAATTTTCTCACCTCCTGAGATTCTCATTAATGCTCAAACTACTCTGTGGTTCTATGTTGAAAAGGTTGCGCAGAAGCATGCCTTGTCCAGTCTTGCAGAGGAAACTGGCATCGCCTTGCCGGAAAATGCTCTAGACTTTGCCAGAGCAGAGAGCGTTATCAGAACAAGAGTGCTTGAAGCAAGTATTCCAGACAGTGCAGGCGTGGCAACCTGGTTTGAACAGAATAGCGAGATATTTCTTGTTCCCGAGAGACGATCTGTTCTTCTTTGTTACACACCTGCATCCACTGTGAATGATTCCATCACGATTTCAGGTTTTGATGAACTGGAAGAATGCCAGACCGTTGTTGACCAGAATGGAGACACGCCTCCTCAGGCGGAGCAGGCTTTCGGCAGTGTACTTGGGTCTGCTATTTTTACCGCTGATTTGGATGTTTTTTCTGGGCCTTTTCAAGCTGACGGGGAACTTGTTGCATGGTTCAAGGTAGTTGAGATTGTCCCGGCACAGACTGCTTTACTGGAAGACATTTATCCTCAGGTAGAAATGATGGCTGCTTCCATAATGTTTTCTTCAGAGTATGACAACCTTATAGATGATCTTTATGAAGGATATTCTGTAACAATAGACACCGCTGCTGTGACTGAGATTGATCTCTGGGGTGGAGCACAGTAACCGGAAGGAAAGAAAATGAAAAAATTTGCATACACAGTAATACTGGTATCGATCTTATGTGGTAACGCTGCAGGAGACGTGCTTGCCTCGGTCGGATCAAGTGAGCTTTCCTGGGAGGATCTTGTTGAGATGGTTGGAGGCCCCGAGGCTATTTCTGGTTTGGGAATAACCACTGAAAATGCTGCAGCGGAAATTCTTAACTCCTGGGTCAGGGAGCAGCTTATTCTGAATGCTGCGTTGGAAAGCAGTATTGCTTCGCGCCCGGATGTAGCAGCGATTATAGAGCAGACTGTTAACCAGATCATTCTGGAAGCTTACATTACAGACGTTCTGGGGGATGTTGAAGTATCCAGGCTTGAGGTTGAGAATTATCTTGATGTCTGGGGTGAAACATACTCTCTTGAATACAACATCAGGCACATTCTTCTACCTGATGAAATACTGGCATCCTCTGTTCTTTCCAGACTGAATTCCGGTGAATCTTTCGCAACACTGGCAAATCAGTACTCCGTTGGTCCCAGTGCCCCATCCGGTGGCAATCTTGGCTGGATGACCAGAGGTATGGCTTCTCCCGATTTTATGGAAGCAGTTTGTCAGCTCTCTACCGGTGAGATATCTGAAGTGATCAAGACTCCAATGGGGTATCATATTGTTCAACTCATGGAAAAAGCACCCATGAGTACCCAGCTCACTGCTGATCAGATATTGGAACTTGCAACCCTTGAGCTGGTATCTGCCAGGCAGGAAACCATGCTTGTTGATCTGCTTGAAGAGCTCCAGGGAAGTTATGTTGTCGATATCTGGCCTGAACGACTTCTGAATCACATATAACAGGACGGGGATACTAAATGGGAAAATCAATGCCGATAGTTCTATGGGTACTCACAGGTGTTGTTGTGGGAGTCACAATTTTCGTTCTGTTCTCATTCTCTGGAGCAGAGGATGAGAGTTCGTCTATGGCAGATCCCGAATCCATGGATTCGAGCAGAGAGGTACTCGCCTCTGTGGGGTCGTATGTTCTGTATGCTTCTGATGTTGCCCTGGTCAGAGCCGGGGATGATGCAGTAGACAGCTGGATTCAGGATCAGCTCTTTGCGTGTGCTGCTCTGGAAGCAGGTCTCGAAAATCCTGCAATGAGCAGATTCGTACAGGAACGGGCAAAACAGCTTTATCTCAGGGATCTTATGGTTGATAGAATCATAGAGTCTGTGGAACCACCCACCCAGGCAGAGGTACAGGCATACATGCTGGCCAATGCTGAACTGTTTCTTCTGGAAAGACATTACTTTCAGATAATTGCTGCAGACAGTGTAATAGCAGATTCCCTGCATGTTCGTTTGGGATGGGGGCAGAATTTTCAGGTTACAGCACAGAATTCATCCCTCGGGCAGAAGGCAGCAATAGGTGGAGATATCGGTTTTATTACCGGCGGAGAGATGCTGCTTCAGGGGCTTCCAATGAGTATTGCTCTTTTAGATGGCCTCAGTGAGGTTGTTCCTTCCAGTATTGGGTGGCATATTTTTAAGGTTTCTGAAACACGTGCGATTACAGATTCCCTGAGAGTACTTAGAAGTGCTACTGAGGCTTTGTATAACTCCAGAATAGATGCAGCGCTTGACAGCGTACTTTTTGCAACTGATAACAGATTATCCGCGGAGGTAGTCCATTGATAAACATCTTACTTTGTGTTGCTGTTCTGGGTTCATCACCCATGACCCTGGAAAAAGTGGTGGCCGTCGTGGGAGCAGAACCGGTTCTGCATTCCGATGTGGTCTCCCTTCTTATCGAGTCTGGTATAGATCAAGACACTGCATATGAAAGCGATCCATCCAGCCCTGCTTATCAACTTGCCCTTGACCAGAGTATCGAAAAGAAGCTTCTTGTGGAAGCAGCCAGGCGTGAAGGCCTATATCCAGACAACCAGGTAATTGAGGATGCTGTTGATGTAACCATGGAAGAGATAAGAAGCAGCTTCAGTTCAGAACAGGAATTCATAAATTATCTTGCTTCAGCAGGAATGACTCCCGCATCACTAAGAGAAAGTTATTTTGTTATGTTGGGCGATGACATTGCAAGCGAAAATTATGTTCGCATGGAGGCTGCTACTGCGATGGCTGCAATGCCTTCTAATGCAAAAACCTTTTTTATTGAGAATCCTGAGATTGTGGAAGAGGTTTTAGTTCCCACCAGCTTAAGCTGGATATATCTTCCAGTTCTGCCCGGGGAAACCATGGCGGAAGAGGCTCTGCTGGCTGAAGTAAGGGACCTCATTGAGACAGGTGAAACCACCTTTTCTGCAGCAGCAGCTACCTACTCACAGGACGGAACTGCTGCCATGGGAGGAGACCTTGGCTGGTTCGGCAGGCAGGACATGACTGCCGTTTTCGAAAGCGTTGTTTACTCCCTTGAACCTGGTGAGATCGCTGGTCCTTTCCTGACACCGTTCGGTGTTCATCTTGTTAAGCTCACAGACCGGGATGAGGAACAGGTACGAGCCAGTCATATAATTCTTATAACAGAATTGACCCAGGAGGATCTGGACAGAACCATGCTGCAGGCAGAGAATATTGTTACCGACCTGGAAGCAGATCTGACTTTCGCTGACGCTGTAAATAGCTTTAGTTTTGATCCTGATCCTGACAATACAGGAGGCCATCTTGGAACTGTTACAGTGGGAGCCTGGGAAGGCGAGATGAGGGAAGCGGTTATTAATCTTAGTCCCGGCCAGATATCTTCTCCTGTTGTTGTTGAACAGAACATGGCTGTTGTGATCTTCAAGGCAGACGATCTTCAGGTTGTTAACTGGGATGATTTCTCCCAAGAAGAGCTTCAATCCATGCTTCAATCAGTTCATTGGCAGAATTACTATTCAGGTATGATTGAATCTCTCAGGGCAGATATTCCTGTCATGGTGAATAACTAATGCGAATTGATCTGTTTCTTAAAGTGACCGGACTGCTTAAAACGCGGTCTATCGCATCGAAGGCAATAGGTGCCGGAGCAGTTGAGCTGAACGGCTCCAAAGCAAAAGCATCGTCTTCCGTGGAAATCGGTTCTGTAATAAGTCTCATTAAGCCGGACGGAGCAAGAACAACCGTTAAGGTTCTTCTTGTACCCCGATCAAAGAATGTATCTCGAAAAGATAGAAGCTCTCTTTACACGGTGATTGATGTTGACGAGGAGGTTGCTTGCTTGTAACCATGACCGGGGTTAGGTTGAGCTACGGCAGATGGCCCGCTCTGGACAAGATTAACCTGGAGATCAGACAGGGTGAATTTCTGGTGATCTCAGGACCCAGCGGCGCAGGAAAGACTACTCTTTTGAGATTGATCTGGATGGGGGATAAACCTGACTCAGGCATTGTGGAAGTGGCTGGATTCAGATCGGACAGGATCAAAAGAAGAGAGCTTCCTCAATTGAGAAGGAAGATCGGAATTGTGTTTCAGGACTTCAGGCTTCTCCACTCCAGAACCATTTTCGATAATGTGGCCCTGCCTCTTCAAGTTACCGGAGCAGGAAACCGAATAGTTCAGAAGAGAGTAATTTCACTGCTTGCCAGAATGGGTCTCAGTCACAGGAGAAACTCGTTTCCACATGAACTCAGCGGTGGTGAACAGCAGAGGGTGGCCATTGCAAGAGCAATGGTAGCTCATCCTTTCATTCTCCTTGCGGATGAGCCCACAGGAAACCTTGATCCTGAGGTTTCAAGAGAAGTTGTTGAGCTTCTTCTTGAAATCAACCGGGGTGGTACCACAGTGGTAATGGCTACTCATGATCCCAGACAGGTTCCTGCTGGAAAAGGTCGTTTTCTTTTTCTGGACAAAGGAATTCTTCGTGGAGCAGACAGATGGACTGAACTGGATCAGGATTCATGAGTATTCTACAGTCGGCAGTGAGGGAAATCGCACTTAATCTTCATTCAAGACCGGGAGCTCGACTTATTACGCTGCTTATGGTTGCTCTTGCATTTATTGTGTTTGACACGTTCCTGATCATTTCGTGGAATCTGGAAAGTATCATGGACAAAGAGGAGAGTCTTGTTGGAATGGAGGTTTTTCTCCAAAGGGAAATTTCTACAAATGAGGGTAGAGTTGTTGGAGATCTAATAAGCAGTATGTCAGGAGTGCAGTCTGTTTACTTTGTCTCACCACAGGAGGCAGAAGCACTGTTTAGAGCAGAACTCCCCGGAAGAACGGATCTGCTTGATGTGATGGGAAATGACTTCAGGCTTCCGGCTTCACTTCAAATAATATTTACAGAAGAAGCCATGAGTCAGGGAAGAATCTCTGATCTGTCCAGACAGATCGGGGCAATTGCCGGGGTAGAGGACGCAGTGTATGGTGAAGACTATCTTCCCGGTTTACTTAAAACTGTTACTACAATAAGAAGACTGGTTATTTTACTGGGCATTGTTCTTGTATCAAGCATATCTCTTGTTGTTTTTTATACAGTACGATTGTCGGTTGTGCGCAGATCGCTCACAGTTGACATCATGAGAATAGTTGGTGCACCATGGTGGTTCATCAGAGTTCCCTTTGTTATTGAGGGAGTACTAATGGGTATAGCCGGCTCAGCCGGAGGACTTGCAATGGCGGCAATTTTGTCAGAAGTACTGTCAACTGCTGTGACGCACAGGTTTATGCCCATGTCCTGGATGACTCTTGTAATCTTACTAGGCGCGGTCACTGGAACTGTCGGTGCCCTGGCCGGTTCATACGAAAAGGAAAGGTAAAATGAAAATCAAAAATATTCTTACAATACCCGTTGTTGCTGCAGCATCAGCCATGGCTCAGGATGCAGCTGCCGGTTCCGAACAGGCAGAAGCTTCAAGTTGTCTTGGCGGAGGCGGAATCATGGGTCTGCTTCCCATTGTTGCAATGGTTGGTATCTTCTATTTTCTGATCATCAGACCTCAGCAGAAACAGTCAAAGAAAATGAAGGAAATGCGAGAATCAATGCAGAAGGGCAACAATGTTGTGACAAGTGGCGGAATCCACGGCGTTATAACCAACCTCAAGGGTGATATTGTCACAGTTAGAGTTGCAGACTCTGTGAAAATCGATGTGGATCGTTCCGCGTTGACAATTCTCGGGGAAGAAGCACCTTCCACATGCAAGACCTGCTAAATTCCATCAGGATCATCGGTGACCCGATACTGAGGCAGAAGTGCAGACCTCTGGTTTTCCCCGATGATGTACCCTACATCATCGATCTTGCGAGAAGAATGGGAAATGCCCTGGATGTTGCAGAGGGACTGGGGCTTGCCGCTCCTCAGGTGGGCGAATCCGTAAGGTTGTTTATCGCTACTCCTGATCATCTGGATGAGCTGTGTGGACATGTGGTGTTCATCAACCCGGAGATAACTCCATACGGTGAGATGGAGAAAAGGGAAGAGGGTTGTTTAAGCGTTCCCGGCATTTACGAAATGCTTTCTCGTCAGTCCAGAGTAAGAATCAAGGCTATGGATATTCGTGGAAACACTTTTTCTCTTGATGTAGGCGAACTTGCTGCAAGGCTTATTCTCCATGAGGTTGACCATTTGGATGGGATCCTCTTTGTTGACAAACTCAGTCCCATTAAAAGGAAACTTCTCAAAGGAAGGCTCCGTAAACTGAGAGAGGATCGGCTGAGGAAGTGAAACTGATCTTTCTTGGAACTTCAGCCTTTGCTCTTCCTGCTCTGAAGGAGCTTCACAATAACGAGAGTATTCAAATTGCAATGATAATCTCCCGTCCGGACAGACGTTCCGGGCGGGGGAGAAAAGTATCCAGACCTCCTGTGGCCGTTCTCGCCGGAGAACTGGGTCTCAGGCTTGTGCAGCCCGAAAAGCTGAGAGAAGTAAAAGATCTTATCTCAGAGATATCACCTGATGTAATGGTCAGTGCATCCTATGGAGGATGGCTGCCTGAGTGGTTTCTTGGTATTGCTCCTTTGGGGGTGGTGAACATTCACCCATCTCTTCTTCCCAGTCACAGAGGTGCTGCTCCTATCATTAGAACCATCCTGGAGGGGGACAGCGAAACGGCGGTCTGCTTTATGGTTACCGATAAAGGGTGGGATACCGGTGATTTGCTTTACACAATAAACAGAAAGATCAGCGGTAATGAAACGGCAGGTGAACTTGAAGAAAGTCTTGCAGAGGAAGCGGCTTCTGTTCTACTTGATGTTTTAACAAAGTATGCGGATGGCATATTGAAATCTGTACCGCAGACAGGTTCAGAAAGCTACGCAGAGAAGGTTACTTCTCAGGAAACCGTAATTTCCTGGCAGCTTTCCGCAGACAAAATTCGAAGGATGATCCTGGCCTTTAACCCGGTCCCGGGGGCAAGAACAGGTTACAATTCGAATATTCTGAAAATTTACCAGGCAGAGATCTCTTCTCATCAGGGTACACCTGGAGAAGTGCTTGAAACCAAACCGCTTATTGTTGGTTGCGGTTCCGAATCAGTCAGGCTTCTTGAGGTACAACCACAGGGAAAGCGCAGAATGACTGCCGAGGAATTCGTACGGGGCTACAGGATTGAGAAGGGAGTTATTCTGGGTGAGAGCTAGAAGGAACAGTCTTTTGCACTATCATCTGGGATTAACTGTATTTTCTCTATTTCCAGCAGTTCTTGTTCTTCTTCTTACCCGTCTCTGGTACTGGCCGATCGCAACAGTTTTACTCGTAAATATTCTCGGCCTCTTCAAGGCCAATGTTTTTCTTTCCCTTTCCTTTCATGTACTCAAACCAATGTCCGGTCTGTTTGGAGGAGAAGGTTTTGCTCCGGAGGAGATGGTTATTACCCTTGGATCGGAAAAGACTCTTCGAAAGTTTGGTGGGGCAATCCCAGCTGAGAGAATCCTGCTTCTTTTGCCACATTGTCTTCAGCAGCATGACTGCCAGCGCAGGATAACGTTTAATCCCTATAATTGTGTCAGGTGCGGCAAGTGTCCCGTGGGAGCTCTCCTGGACCTGGCGGATCGTACCGGTGTGAAAATAGCGGTGGCAACCGGAGGTACACTGGCCAGGCGTCACATAAAAGAAAAACATCCTCTCGCAGTTGTTGCAGTGGCCTGCCCAAGAGATCTTGGCCAGGGAATGCTTGATGCCCATCCAGTTCCTGTGGCCGGTGTGGAGAACTCAAGACCAGTGGGGGACTGCCTTGATACCCAGGTGGATATAGCGGTAGTTGAAGAAACCATTAGGAGTTTTACTGGAACTTCCTGAAAGTTCAGCGGAAAGAATTGTATGGTTCTTCTTCAGAGAGTTGATAGCCTTTCTCCATAAAAAGTCTCATGCATGCTTCAACAACCTGGCGGTCAAAGTAAACTCCTGATCCAGCAGTAATGGTCTGAAGAGCCTCGTGCAATCCCAGGCTTGCTCTGTACGGTCTCATTGTAGCCATGGCTTCAACTACATCAGCTACTGCAAGTATCTTTGCTTCCAGTCGGATTGCAGGTCCCTTGATTCCCATTGGGTATCCGCTTCCGTCAATTCGTTCGTGATGCTGCAGAACAATTTCGGCAACAGGCCACGGAAAATCAATGGATTTAAGTATATCATATCCGTCTTCAGCATGCTCTCTAAGAAGCAGCATCTCGCTTCTTGTAATCGCACCGGGCTTTGTAAGGATCTCGGTTGGTACAGCCATTTTCCCGATATCATGCAGTATACCTGCAATTCTGAGACCATCCACCAGCTCGGTTTTCATGCCCAGTTCCTCGCCGATTGCGCATGCAAGGTCAGAAACTCTCTTCTGGTGACCTGAAGTGTAGGGATCCTTCATATCCACCAGCCGACTCATGGCAAGAACAACTCCATCTATGGTTGCCTGAAGCTGCTTGAATGCATTCATTCTTCCTGTGATATCGGTAATTACACCCTCTGATATGGAAACTGCTGCTTCCGAAAGAGTGCTCATGGTAAATGATGCCCAGAATGTGGAACCATCAGCCTTCTTTAGAACAATCTCCCGGTTATCTATTCTTCCCTTCCTCTGGAGAAGACCTATCAGCTTGGTCTCTTCAGAAGCATTTGCCAGAAGATCTGTAATTCTCATGTTCTGACCCTTATCTTCAGGAATTCCAAACATTCTTTTAAACGCTGGATTCATTGAAAGAATCAGTCCATTTTCTCTGATCTCGCTTCGGAATACTCCTACGGGGATTGTTTCAGATAACTTTTTGTAATTCTGCTGTGTCGTTTTCAGAGCTTTTCTGCTGTAGACCTGATCGGAGATGTCAACAGTTAGAACAACCACCCTCTGTACCGATTTATCGGGATTCAATATGGCGTAAAAATGTTGTGAGACCCAGACTTCCAGTTCATCTCTTCTCTTATCAGTTTTCACCTCTGGAACGAAGAATTCACCGCCGGATGTGTAGACTCCAAGGAGTTTGTCCTGATAATCCGACAGGTAAGAGTCTGTGGTGTCCAAATTGAATTCAGTGCGGATTCGCTTCATATCAGCCTGAATATCTTCATCAGAATTGTTCCAGATTCTCTGCCAGGCTTTGTTGTAGGATAGGAGATTACCAAGAGAATCACGAACGGAGATGCCCACAGGGGCATTGTGGATTATGGCAGAGTTAACAGCTTCACGGCTTCGGTACTCCTCCATCTGATCTTCTTCATTGGTGATATCCCTCATGATACAGAAAACACCAATTGGTGAATCCAGTTCGAGCAGTGGAACTTTCAAACAGCTGAATATTCGAGTCTTGTCTTCGCCTTCCTGGAATGTAAGAACCGCTCGAAGAGTATTACTGTTTTGCATTGCCAGCTTATCAGTTCGAACATCTTCTTCCGCAGTGAGAGGAGGCATTAGATCCTCTGAACGCAAACTTTCCACTTTTTCAGGGGAATCCATTCCGAAGAAATCTGCAAAAGACCAGTTACAGGTAAGGTATCGCAGTTGGCTGTCTTTGATACAAACAAGCTCTTTTGCCTGATTGAAGGCAAGCTCCAGATACCTGTTCAACTGTCCTTGCTTATTTTTTTTCAAGCAGTTTCTCCAGATCTGCTACTAGACCGCTAAGTTTGTTCATGGCATTCCCAACAGGTTCCGGTGTTTCCAGATCAACTCCTGTGTCTCTGAGAAGGTCCAGTGGAGGTCTTGATCCTCCGGAGGAAAGGAAGTTGATATAGCGGTCAATTGTTCCCTCTTCACCATTTATAATACTGCTGCTGATGGATGCTGCAGAAGCCAGACCGGTTGCGTACTTATAAACATAGAAGTTGTAGTAGAAGTGCGGTATTCGAGCCCATTCCGTTTGAATCAGTGAGTCTTCTGCATCGTACTCGAATGCATCTCCATGGTAGAGCTTCACAAGGTTCATGTATGTATTGTTCAGCCAGTCAGAGGATAGAGACTCGCCCTGCTCTACCTGTCTGTGGATGAGCAGTTCAAATTCTGCAAACATGGTCTGTCTGAAAAGAGTAGTTCTGAAGTCATTGATCTGGCTGTCAATAAGGTATGCTACTATGTCACGATCTTCAGTCTTTCCCCTGAGAGAGCTTGCAAGCAGCATTTCATTGGTGATGCTGGCTACTTCAGCAACAAGTATTCTGTAATCGGATGTGTGGTAAGGCTGATTCTTCCTGGAGAACCAGCTGTGCATGGAGTGCCCTGCTTCATGGGCAAGGGTAAAAACAGAGTCCAGTGTGCCGGAGAAGTTCAGCAGCATGTATGGAGGGCTGTCGTAGCATCCACCTGAGTAGGCTCCACTTCTCTTTCCAATGTTCTCGTACCTGTCAGTCCAGCGGTCTTTGAAGCCCTGGTGCAGAGTTTTCCCGTAGAGTTCTCCAAGAGGCTTAACTGCTTCCAGGGTCATTTCTTCACCCTGGCTTACCGTATACTTCACATCTACATCATGAACTGTTGGGGTATATACATCGTACAGGTTCATCTTCTGCAAGCCCATCACTCGTTTTTTCATCTGATAATAACGATGCATAACAGGAAGACTTTGGTGAACAGAGTTTATGAGAGCTTCATAAACCTTCTTGTTTACCCTGTCCTGAAAAAGGGAAGCTTCAAGAGCTGATGGGTGATTTCTGGCTTTAGCCTTGAAGATGTTTGTTCTGACCTGGCCGTCCAGCAGTGATGCAAGGGTTTCAGTATTACCTTTGAGTTCCTTGTATAAACCGCAGAAAGTGTTCTTTCTCACGTTGCGGTTGGACCCTTGAAGAAGGGGAATAAAATTCCCGTGGGTGAGTTTTGTCATTTTCCCGTTTGCATCAGCTATCTCGGGAAATCTTGCCGGTATCTCCACGTTGTTCAGTTTACCGAATGTTCCGGAGAATCCTCTGGTGGCATCAGATGCCAGAACCATTATTCTTTCTTCGGCTGCTGATAGGATGTAGGGTTTGTTTCGAAGAATGTTTTCCAGCCAAACCCTGTAAGTTGCAAGGGGAGTTTCCTTGATCCATTTGACCATTGTCTTTTCGGGAATGGAAAGAACAGCAGGATTGAACCAGCTGATTGATGCTGCAAAACTTGTGTGTAGGTCAATGGCTTTCTGATTCATATCACTGCCCAGTGGGTCGGCCAGATCCTGGTCCTGTATCATATGGGCGTAAGTGAGTATTTTTTCAACTTTGCGGTTTGATTCAAGAATTGCTTCTATTACTTCAAGTAGTTTTTCCGGGGACTCAACTGCGGTGTCCTTGTACAAAGCAAGTTTACCCGGTAGTTCTGAAGCGTCTTCAAGTGCTTTGTTCCAGTCTTCAACAGTTTCATACATTAGTGTAAGATCCCACGTATCCTTAACGTCAACACTCGCTCTTTCCATGGGCTCTCTCATTAATCCAATCCATTCATTGTAAGCTTTATGATGTTGCTCCGCGTAGCACAAAGTTAATAGAAATTACCATGGTAGTATATGTTTATCCTTTACAAACCGCCATGTTTGCCGGGAACACAAAATCAAGGTTATCTTTCGTGATCGGGAAAGGAAAGCTGAGTGAAAACACCACTGATCAAACTGCTTGCGACAGTTCTTCTACTGGGAGCAACCAGTACCATTTTTATGAGTGTAATGCCTGATTATCTCAGCAATGTGCTCAAGGTGGACGGTGAGGTGCGAGGCGCTCTTGAAGTTCCCCGAGAGCTTCCCGGGTTCCTTCTGGTATTCATCGCGGGATTTCTTGTGCGAATCCAGCGGAAGAGAGCAATAGCCATGGTGTTTTCTGTGGGGATCATTGCATTTCTCGGGTTTGCATTTCTGACAGATTCACTTCTCAGGTTCGTTCTTTTCATGGTTATCTGGTCATCGGCAATGCATGCCTTTATACCCCTCAGAGATACAACAGCGATTGAACTGGCCGGTTCCGGTAAGAGGGGATGGGTTCTTGGCAGAGTCGGGGCTTTCAGATCTCTGGGGCTTATTCTGGGCACAGCCGTTGTATGGATTCTCATGAGTCAGCTGAAAACTGATTTCAAGGTTACCTGGATCATCGGGGCAGCTCTTCTTTTTCCTGGAATCCTTATATCCCTGAGCCTTCCATCTTCAATTGGTGAAAAAGAAAGAGTCAGCGCGAAGCGATTTGTGTTCAGAAAAAAATACCGCCTGTTCTATGCGCTCTGCATGCTCTTTGGAGCAAGGAAACAGATATTCCTGACGTTTGCACCATGGCTGCTTGTATCTGTTTACCAGCAGAAAGCACCCCAGCTTGCTCTGGCCATGGGAGCAAGTGCCCTTATCGGTATTTTTCTCAAACCGGTTTTTGGAAAACTCATTGATAAACTTGGTGAAAGAACCATTCTTATGGCAGATGCCGCTCTGATTGTTCTGCTAAGCTCCGCATACGCAATTGTCCCCAACATTGCAGGCCCCGGTACTGCACTTGTTCTTCTCTACTGTTTTTTCGTTATGGATGAGCTTCTCTTCAGTCTTTCAATGGCAAGAACCACCTACCTGTCAAGCATTATTGAGAATGAATCTGAAATGGTACCCACCATTGGTCTGGGGGGAACAATTGATCATATAGTATCAATGGCTGTTCCCGTGATCGGCGGTATTCTATGGATGAAAGTGGGGTCTTGGGCAGTATTCGCCATGGCAGGTTTAGTGGCTGTCATAACTTTCTTTACGGTATCTACTATGAGGAAGTAAGTCTTTTAATACATCCAGCGAGTACATTGGCAATCATTTCCAGTCTGTTCCTGTATTTAGTACCAAGAGTTCCCTTGCCTACAAAAAGCAGCTCCCTTGTATCCCTTCCTGGAACCGATATAGGGATAATGGCAACACCATTCGGGAAAGAATTCTGTGAATCAAACGGAAGGCTGTCCTGAGAGATATAGCTTGGGGATGTGAAGTCAGCATCAGTGATGAACTCCGGTGCTCCGTCCCCGCGAAGCAATCTGAAGCGTTCCCCTGATTTTGCATACACTCCACAAACAGAAACTGAGGTTAGAGTTCTCATGACATCAATAATGTCATGCAACGCTTCCTCCAGAGTTGCCGACTTGTTAAGAAGTGCGGCAAAATCCCTTCTCAGGGCTTTGTTCCGGTCAATGTCCGGAACAGAGTATATGATCGAAAGCACAAACCTGTTGCTTTCTTCTTTGTATGGAATAGCTTTTATGAGCATGTTGGGACAGACCACGCCATCAACCACTAGTGTTTCTTCCATCCGGGAAATCAGAGACCTCTTAACAGGGCAGTCCTGAAAGCACTCCAGTCTGCTCTGGAAAAGGTCCAAACACGTTTTCCCGGTCATGAATTCGGTACTGTGGCCGAAGAAGAGTTCAGCCGATGGATTTGCCCATGTAACTCTGAGATCACTGTCATATATCAACGCGGGCTCTGAGATAGAGCACAGAACAGACTCAGTAAAAGATCCTGGAATGTTTTTAAACAAAAGAGCCTTCCTGACCCCCCAGGAAATGCGTAATCGAATATTCAAACAATTACTGGAGTTGGCAAGACCCGATCATTGGTAATTGTTTCAATATAGATGTGGAGTGTGCCTCCACTCCGATTCTCTTTAAAGTAAACGGGGAACTGTTTGTCTGGGCAGAATACAGCGGATATCATTGCGGTGCCACTGGTGAGTATATCCAGCATCTCCACGGGGATGGGAAATGCTGGTCAAACTTTGACTGGAGTAACTGAAGCTTACTTAAATTACTTAAGACCTTTTTACACCAATATCTTGGACTTTACTCTTTCCTGTTGATACTTAACGAGGAGTTTAGTAGTATTTCATGAAAGGAGGTTTCCTAAGTGCTGATATTTACATTACTGGCAGCGATTTCTTCGTTTAACCTTACGGGCTTCTGGCATTCCACGCCACATCTGTCTGAAGGATACAAGAGCTGTTACTTTTTCTGGGAT
This sequence comes from Candidatus Sabulitectum sp., assembly GCA_029940175.1. Taxonomy (GTDB): domain Bacteria; phylum Fermentibacterota; class Fermentibacteria; order Fermentibacterales; family JCC-6; genus Sabulitectum. The sequence continues at coordinate 23,524 of JAOZRM010000008.1, forward strand.
ACGGGTGAGTACGCCTTCCTGAAATCCATTGAGGAAGGTTCTGTGTATATGGGAAACTGGTCCTTGAGAGGTGACGAACTGGTTCTTGACTTGTCTGACGCTATTACTGTGGGAGGCAGGGCTGTAAATATAAGACTCGCTGAAATAGAACTTGATCTTTTCAGCACAGACATTGTAAGCCGTCTGATTTCACTTGATGGGGAATACTTCTTTCTTCTGGAAAGGAATCCGCAGTCAGCCATCTTATCTCTTGTTCCAACCTGGGGTAAGACAGACAGCGAAAGAGATGCCCTCTCTACTGCGATCGAACCATAATGTGCGGATCGCTTTTCAAGCTAAGTCATACTCCTCAGCTGAGTTTAGGGAATTAACGTCTCGAACATTCAACGAACAATCGGAAATCTCCAGCTCATTTAGACTATAAAAAGTTGAAGTGATACAAATGAAAAGCCCCCTGATAAAATCAAGGGGCTCTGACGCCTCGGTCGTGTCGCCCAACGCACCATTTTCTGGTTCAATGCAACCATCGGTAACAAATCCATACCAAAGTCAAAGAAGACATTCAGGAACCCGGTAATACAGGCAAAAGAGATGAAACTGGCTATAGAACTTCATGAGATGACGAAGGCAGATCTGTCTCGTAAACTCAACATATCAAGGGCAAGAGTAACCCAGATGCTCAACCTGCTGAAGCTTCCTGAAAAACTAATCAGAGAAGTAGAGGAGATGGGGGATAACTGGGATAGAAGACTCGTGACGGAAAGGATGCTTAGGAGCAAAGCGATGCGAGCTGCTGAGACCTGTAACTCCAATCCTCCGCTGTAGCATAGCTCCGACTCCAATTTAGTGTGGCAGGATCAGTTTTCATATCATCAGATTCATCCATTATCATGTAGACTCCATTTGGAAGGGTGTTGCCCTTACAACCGAAGCCCCCATCCCCGATCAGGTACCCATGCTTCTTCAAAGGGAGCATTCAATTGAAGACTTTCGATGACAGGAGCGATGAAGACAGCTATGTCGGCGATAACAGCAGATATGTCACCAACTGGTATGTCGGGCTTTGACCTTTTTACAAAGGCTATCCATTGAACGGTTTTCTGAGGGTCTTCGTAAAAAGCGGGTGTTAACGCGAAGGGTGTGGACAGCGGAAATGTTGTGCGTCGCCGTTCGAAGGTATTCTCCAGCGCTTTTCGTAAAATATTCCCCTCGAACGAGAAGAGTCTGGATAGCAGCCAGATATCATAAAAGTCTTTCATTCGGCTGTTAGCCAGGCCGAGTTTGACCATTGCTTCCACCTTTTCGGCCACCAGCGTATATCGAGGATAGGCTTTCAAGAGCGGTGGGGGAGCATCAAAAAGGGTTGGATATTCGATCTGTTCAGGGGCTGGTGTTACCGCATCTCCGAAGCCGATATCAACCTGGAGAGGAATCCGGGCCTGATTGAGCATACCGACCAGGGTGATTCGCACGCCACCGTATTCTCGGTCTTCACGGATATCCTCCGCATTCAGAGATTCCGGCAGATAGATCATGCCATCACCCTGAAACTCGATGCTGCAGATATCTCGGAATACATCAGCGAGCTGTTTGATATCGGAATTACCGAATCCCAAAAAATCCGCATCTCTGGTGACTCGGTAATTATGTCCTTTCCAAACCAGAAACAGACTGGCTCCTTTCAGAATGAACCGGTCATTGTGGGACGAGACGCTGAGCCGGTAAAGGAATCGCTCCATGCCGTAACGGGAGAGCAGAAGATTGAAATCTTCCTTGTTGGTTTTGGCACGCTTCAGAAGCCGCTGAAAGATTGAGTGTGCAACGTTTTTCTTGCTCATACAATTGCCTCCATGTATGGGCGCATGATTTTTGACACTCTGTCGATTCCAGCGGCCATCACCATCTCATCCATGGTGACTTTACGCGAGCGCCATGCCTCACGGAGTGCTTCAATAGCCACATCGAGACCGACCTTGTTGCGGAACTTGAAGCAGTCAGCAACTGTCTTTGCCGGGCTGTAGATTTTAACCACCACGCCGTTTATGACATGCTCCTGAATACCGAACGTATAGGCGGGTCCTGATACATAGCTCAGATTAAGCGGTGGGTATTCTACATTCGGTCTCCAAGAGCCTCTAGGGATGGTTAGCCATATCTGATGAGGAATCTGAGTGGTAATTTCATGGTAGCTCAGGGCGGAAATAAGACAAACGACGGCCTTAGGCAGCCTTTTCGCAACCTCCGCCAGAGTCGAGTTCTCAGTTACAGGAGCTTCCGGAAGGGTGTAGAGTCCCACAGCGCTCTTTGCTAGAAGCCCCTCACTGTGCATTCGGTACAGATAGTTTCGGGAAATACCCGCCACCTCAACATCTTTAGCTCGGATAATACCTTTTTTTCTGGCAAGTTCCAGTATCTGTTGTTGTCGACTCATGGAAGCTCCTTTATGCAAATCCTCTTCAAATATACAAAAGTGAAGAGGATATGCAATACCTGGATGATCCTGCATCAACACTGGTCAAGAAAAATTCCGGT
>JAOZRM010000143.1 GCA_029940175.1 Candidatus Sabulitectum sp.
GTTCAGCAAGATCCAGGCGCTTATAGAGCAATCCCAGTCTACCATTCTTCTAACAGCAGATCCCTTCTTCGTTGAAAGATTACAACCTCACCTGGAAAAGGCTGCAAAAAGAGGAATCAGAGTACTTGTTCTGACCTTTAAAGACATGGAGATTGAGGGCTGCGAATCTCTCAAACTCACAGCAGGTGAAGACGGAGCATGGCCCGGCTACTGGATTGTAATGGACATTGATGGAATCCAGCACCTTATAGCTTTCTTTGAGAAACCTGACACCCTGACACATGCCATCTGGTGTAACGATCAATATGTATCCTACTGGATACATTTCGGCATGCTTGCCGACTTCACACTTATGACCTTCTTTGAGGAAACACAGGAGAATAAAGAATTCATCCCCCTGCGCAAAAGACTGCATCAACTCTACAGCAGGTACAATCACTCCTATCCGGATGTAAAAAACCTTTTCACCATTTTCGATAACTGCACCAAAAGGTAAAACACAACCCTAGGCATATAGGCAGTTGTCTATAAGGGAAATCATGTAGTATTTTCCGATTCAGATACAATTTAGGAACACAATGTGACCTCACAGTGCATTCTTGAGCTGATCCGAGGTTCCGGGCAGGTAACTGTTCATCTCGATCAGCAGGATAGGGGAGAAATGTTTAGTTCTGTGGTACGCCTGACACTTTCCGTACTGGTTCTTTCATGTGCATCTACCGCTTTTGCCATAAGTGCAGAGGTGCAAGCTCTCTGCAATCGGGGTGAGGAAGAGATGCTGGATGGAAACGACCAGGCGGCATTTTCCACCTTCCAGGAGGCCATCGAGATCAATCCAACTGATGGTCTGGCTTACAGTGGACGGGGAAGGGCACTCGGTATGCAGGGTCTGTTAGAACCTGGTCTGCTTGATATGAACAAAGCCATCGAATTGAACCCGGACAATGCAGACTTCTATTACTACAGAGGTCTGCTGGAGGAAGCGCTTGGAGATTATGCGGAAGCCCTTCAAGACTACAACACTGCCATAGAGCTGAACTCAAACCTGGCCGATGCCTACCTTCACCGAGGATTGATTCAACAATGGGTGATCGGTAATTATGACGCAGCCATGGAGAGCTTCAATTCAGCAGTGGACATCACTCCGAATAATCCTGAATACATCAGCACCCGCGGGAAACTATACCATCGAACAGGTGAGAATGATCTGGCACTGCAAGAATTTAACACAGCTATCCAGCTTGCACCAGATGATTTTCTACTCTACGAGTATCGCTACTTCATTTACGGAGATCTTCAGGATTACAGCAGTGCTATGAATGATATATGCCATACCATCCAACTGGCACCGGACTACGGGGACGGATACATCAACAGAGCCTGGCTCTACCTTCAGACAGAAGACTTTGAACTGTCTGCCCTGGACTACACCAAAGCCATAGAGCTGGATCCAGGCAACCCGGAGCTGCATTTCTTCAGAGGCAACGTATATGCACAGCTGGAAAACTATGAAGATGCAGTGGCTGATTACGATATTGCTATTGCTCAGGTAGACAACCATGGACCTCTCTATTACAGAAGAGCATTGGTCAGAGAAAAACTCGGAGACAGTGCCGGAGCCCGGGAGGATTATGAGGCAGCTGAGCACTACGGGTATTAACTGTTAATTTCAGGAACGGCAGGCAGTTTTGAAAACAAAGAGCACAAAGAGCACAGGAAACAAAACAAATAAAAAGAACAAAAAAAGGAAAACCGTAAGAAGAAAGAAGAGCAAGCGGAATCCCATCAAAACTTTTGTCTCTTCTGCTCTGATTGTAATAGCAGTAGGGTACATAGTAACAGCTGCGTTCCTGTATCTGAATCAGAGGAAGTTTCTGTACTTTCCACAGGCAGGTGTACTCCAGACAGGTGAACAGCAGATAGAGATCAGAAACGGAGACATCACCCTGAGAGGCTGGGTGGTGAACGAGGACAAACCCGATGCCATAATCTACTTCGGCGGCAACGGTGAAAGACCCGAGGCAAGCATAGTAGACTTCAAAGATCTCTTCAGTACTCACTCCATCTATTTCATCAACTACAGAGGTTATGGTGAAAGCGACGGCTCGCCAACAGAAACAGGTCTGTACGATGATGCCATGGCCATATACGACCACATAGCACCGGGCCACAACCACATAATTGTGATAGGCAGAAGCCTTGGAACAGGGGTTGCCACCTACCTTGCCACTGAAAGAGACATTCACAGGCTTATACTGGTAGAGCCTTATGACTGCCTGGTGAACATCGCCCAGGCAACATACCCCATCTTCCCCATGCAGCTCATGATGAAAGACAAGTACAACTCGGCGGAAAGAGCTTCACAGATCACCGCACCAACCCTGATAATCAAGGCGGAGAATGACCAGATAATCCCGGGCACCTCAACAGACAACCTCATAGCGCAATTCAACAGGGACATCCTGGAAACAGCCACAATTCCTGAGGCAACCCACAACAACATTCAGGACTACACCCAGTATTACATGCTGCTGAGAGACTTTATCGGCACAGAATAAGTAGTAGCACAAGTAAAGTGCTAACAGAATGAACCTGTCACAAATGCTTGTGTGTTGGCTATGGTGATACTTGCGCAGGTTATTCAGAGCGATTTCAGGATCAGGGTTGAAACAATTTTTCAGCCCTGTCTGCCTGCAAAAACATTGACTGCTGCTGTAATTTTATCCTTGATGACAGTCCAATCAGTGTTCTCTATTGTCTGTGGATCCGGTTCTGATTCAGCATCACTAAAAAATGCAAGACTTTTAAGAATGTGAAATTTGCTGGTTTGCGGGAATTTGGTCTCAAACAGGCTTATCATTTGGTCAAGACCATACATTTCCAGCAGGTAAAATATGTCATAAAAGTCTTTCTTTGAACCTCGTTCTTCAACCGCAGATAACTTCATGGGAATAATGTCTTCAACAGAAAGCAGTCCGATATCGTCAACCGTACGAACCGGATTAATCAATGGATAAGAATATCTTATCAAATCCACTTTTACAATTTCATTGTTCCCGCCCTGTAATGCTCCGTCAAAACTCAATGAATTCTTACCAGCAGATGCATTACCAATTGCAAAATGCTTCTCCAGCTCAGACAATATTTTGCGGGAAGAAAACTCGTAATGAGTGAACATATCAATATCAACGGAAATGCGATGTCCGATCTGTAATGCCAGCGCTGTTCCGCCCACAAGAAAGAAATCCTGCAAACAAGGCTGCAGCATCAGTTCTTTCAGTAACTCCAGAGTTTCCGGATAGATGGATCTGTATTGTAACATCTGAATTTCTCTTTTGGAATGTTGAAGAATGTGTGACAAAAGTTCAATGTAAGCTCATCCAGATAACGAATTTGAAGAGCTTCATTCTTGATTCTCTCCAATCCGTAGTAGTCGCAAAGCTGCCGCCAGTCATTCAAGCTTCCCCTGCTGAGCACTCGTTCAATCACAAAACGGGCATGACTCTGATAATCAATGCCATCAAAGTTTACATCCCAGAAAAGGCTCTTCCTCAATACCGGCTTTAGTTTATTCATGCTAACATTTTAACCTGTTTGCAGGATATTGTCAATCAGAATTTTATCCTTGATGAAAGATACAATTCCCATTAATGTATCCTTACCAAAAGGAAGCAGGATGTAATGCTGTATGAGCTACTCAAAGGAGTCCAGTATCAATAAGAACAAAAGCACAACAGAGATCTGGCCGGATCAGTACAAGCCCGAGAACAGTGCGGTTCACGTGAGGAACCAGCTGGATATGGCGGTTTCACAGGCCAATGCCTGGGCATGGTAGATAAGAGCAGCACTCTGGCCCACATGGTACAAGAATGCATAAATTAGGCATAATCCTAGTCGTGATGCTAATCATTATTTTACCAAACCTATCTCAATACCTTGACATTGAATAATATGAAGTGATATAAATTTAACTAATGCTAGTCGTTTAGCAAGTCGTTATGTATCAGTAAGGAGTTTGCATGGCGTTAGCGATCAGAGATTATTTAAAACGAGGGCCAGCGTCTTCAAAAGAAATTCAGGCAGTAACTGGTTTAAGCCAGACAGCAGTAGCCCGTCAAATTAGAGGCATGGGCGATGCTGTGATCAAATTGCGGGATGGAAGATCTCTGAGATATGCCGCAACATGCAATGCTTTCGGGGGAAACAACAAGCTACCGCTAAGCATGATTGATGCACGCGGAAATACTGTTCTGGTGGCATATGTTCGTCCGTTGATTGATGGAGGTTTTTTTATTGAGCCGGCAACAGCCATGCCTTCCCTGCTTTTAGGAGAAAAGGGGAATGGGTTATATGATGATTTACCATATTTTCTTTTTGATTTGGGGCCACAGGGGTTTCTTGGCCGACAAATAGCAGAGGAAATGTCCTCTCAGTCTGATGACTTTCCTGCTGATCCCAGACGTTGGAACACAAATCATGTTGGTCGCTATCTGCTATCAAATGGTGAAGACTTGCCTGGTAATATTAAATTAGGAGAGCAAGCATTGTTGCGTGTTCGGCGTAAGCCTGTACCCATCACCGATGAAAACTACCCTGCACTTGCAGATAGCGTAATGAATGGGGTAATTCCAAGATCTTCTGCAGGTGGAGAACAACCTAAATTTACCGCATTCAGTGCCAACAGTGCATCCCATGTGATTGTGAAGTTCTCCCCCAAAGGGGAAAACAGTCGTGCGAAACGATGGCGCGATGTTCTGCTGACAGAGTATCACGCTATCGAAGCAATTCATGCTGGAAATTTACCTGCTGCTGAAACCAGATTGATTGAAAGAGACGGACGGCTTTTTCTAGAGTCCCGTCGATTTGACAGATCAGGGGAATACGGTAGAATGTCTATGGTTTCACTCATGTCTATTGATGCTGAATACTCTGGAATTGGAAGCGGATGGCCACAAACCCTGGATGCACTACATGGAAGAGGCTTAGTTAGCAGGCAAAATGCTATTGACGCTGAAGCTTTATGGTGCTTTGGTCGTCTGATAAACAATACAGACATGCATTTGGGTAATCTGAGTTTTGCCATGGAAGATGATGTGTTCCGGTTACTGCCTCTGTATGACATGTGCTCCATGGGGTTTGCTCCTGGAAGAGGAGGAGAAACTCCCGCTTATTCTTTTGTCCCGCCCAGGCTCAAGTTAGTTAATCTCGGAAACACTGCCATAGATGGCATTAAAGCAATGGCATATGATTTTTGGGAAAGAGTGGCTGGTGACAGAAGAATTTCAGAGGCGTTAAAAGTATTCTTAGGACAGGGAAATCCAATTGAATTGATGTGAGAAATGCTTTCTTATATCAACTTACGGTATTGGTTGTCTTGCTGAGAACCTAAAAGTCCTGCAAAAGTTTTGAAGCATCTGCCAGCAGATCATCAAGGCTTTCCTGGATTACTGACCAGATAATACGGTCATCAATAGAATCATAACCGTGAATCAGGATATTCCGGAAAGAAATAATTTCCCTATGGTAACGAATCTTCTTTAAACAGGCTGGATCCTCTTTCTTTATCCTGGAAAGAGCCTCTCCAATTATTTCAAATTTTCGTTCGACAGCACTGCGCAGTAAATCGTCTGAGGAATAAGTTGCAAGAGTATGATTGCATACAAATTTCTTCACAGCAAGAACAGAGCATTGAATATCATAAAGATGTGCTATAACATTATTTGGCATATATCAGAACTCTTTCTTCAAGAATCCTCTTCTTGAAATATGGGTTCCGGAGGCTCCTCTTAGTTAGAAGATCTATACTGCTGTCCAGGGTATCTTCAAGTCTGTGGAGCAGCCCAAAATACCTTTTTGCCAGACTATTTTCAGGAGAATTGAATTCAACCAGAAAATCTACATCACTGGTTGACGATTCTGTACCTCGGGCAAATGAGCCAAAAAGAAAAAGCTTTTGTACCTCAAACTCAGTGCATGCGGGAATAACTTCCCTTTTTATGTCTTCAATATTCATGCGTATATCATATACACTCAATGTAATTTACTCAAGAGATGTAATCGAAGATAATTAACACAGTTCAGCTGGAAATGTCTTACTTTTCCTTTTCTCCTCCATTGCTTTCTATCTCGTCCGTGAGGCGCTACTGCTCAACGCCCATTGTCAGTCACGCTCCAGGTAAGAAGGGCTTTCTTGAATTTCACTATAGATGGTGGCAGTATCCTTGCGTGCTAAGAGCATCCGGCTAATTTCCCGCAGATATGTTGGGCAGAACTTCAGTAACACTTTTTGCTCCCTGGTAAGCCTTGCTTATTTCGAATATGGGAATTATCCTAGAAATGTTACATATAGGTGTAGCGTAATTTAAACAAGGCCGGGAGGCTCCACGCAAAGATGACCTTAAATAGCTTTTATCAAAGCTCATACACCATTCGTTAAAATGTTTCAGGGCTCTCATGGTCATGATTGCCTTTTAACAGAATCAGGGGGAATATCGTGAGGATAGGATTTACAATGATATCAATTATTCTTTTGTCTGCCGCTGCATATTCTGACACATGGGAACAGACGTACGGTACCGATTTACCCGAGAAGGCGTTGTTCTCTCTTGGTACCGACGATGGGGGTAACCTGACCTGCGGTATTTCCATCATTGACGTTTCCGGAGCTATCCTCTCATCCGAAAGTGCCGGAGGTATAGACTGCATGATAGTGAGAACCGACAGTGACCGGGAGATTGTCTGGACCGGGGATTATTTTTCCGGGCCATGGCTGGATCTAGCCGCAGCCGGACTGGAAACTGACGATGACTGTTTTGTGTTCGCAGGAGTTACCACAACCGTGAAAGAGGGGCAGCAGAACTGGATATTCAAGCTTGATGATCGTGGCGAGATCGTATGGGAAAGATCGGTGGGAACCAGTAATGATGACTGGACTTACGACATGATCCAATCCTCGGATGGGGGTTTCCTGCTTGCGGGATATGTTGATTCTGTAGCCGGAGATGGAAAAGTAGTCAGCATTCTGAAGACCGATGCTGAAGGCAATGAGATGTGGAACAGGCAGTTCGGCAACGCAGGAACAGGCATGGCGGAGGCTCTGATCGAAATGGAGAACGGAGATTTTCTGATAACCGGTTCTGTTAAGAATCCAGACGCTGGAAACAATACCGTTCCCTTCATTTTGAGGATTGATTCCAATGGGAATGAAGAATGGCTGGAAATGATTCCCGGACAGACAGGCAACTGCTACCCGCTTGATATGGTGGAAATGACCGGCGGTAATATCATGATAACCGGTTATACAGAATCCAAATCCGGAAATTACGATGTCTGGGCGGCTCTTGTTTCACCAGATGGAGATCTTGTTGATCAATGGACGTACGGCGGGGAAATGGATGACATGGCTTTTTCCATTACCTCCAGTCCTGATGGTTGCGTTATAGCTGGAAGCACAGCTTCTGAGGGTGCGGGTAGAATGGATATCTGGCTTCTCTGCATCGATGATTCAGGGGAAGTACAATGGTCTGAAACCCATGGAGGACCGGGCAACGAGGGTGCAGAACATATCACACCTGCTGCAGGAGGAGGTTTCATCGTATCGGGATATACTTCCAGTCAGGGTGCTGGTGATGTCGATATGTGGGTTCTTAAGGTTGATGAAGAGGGACGGATGGAATCGGAATAAAGCCGATTTCAGAATGCAGGAATATAGAAATGGCTGGAGATGTCTTACTTTTCCTTTAGAATTCTAAGCGCCCCTGCAGCGGCTCCTATGCCGTTATCAATGTTAACCACACATACACCGGGGCTGCATGAGCTGAGGGACGAAAACAGTGCTGTGAAGCCCGACATGGCAGCACCGTAACCAGTGCTTACTGGTACTGCAATAACCGGCCCTGGAAACAATCCGCCCAGCACACTTATCAGCGCCGCATCCATACCGGCACAGGCGATGCAGACAGATGCAGAAAGAATGTCCGGCAGTACATTGCTTAACCTGTGGATACCGGCCACTCCCACATCTGCTATAAGTTTTACAGGTACACCCATAGTCTCAAGAATAACTACTGCTTCTTCAGCCACAGGCAGATCAGATGTACCGGCCGTTACCACAACCACAGATCCGGCAGCCTTGAATGAGCCGGTATACTCGCCAACT
>JAOZRM010000009.1:0-2176 GCA_029940175.1 Candidatus Sabulitectum sp.
ATCGTTGAAGGAAAAAATGGAAAAAATTTCAAACAGCGAATTTACCCCGAAGGTGATAGGCTTTCTCTGCAACTGGTGTACATATGCAGCGGCAGATCTTGCAGGGGGGGCCAGAGCCCAGATACCGGCTTCATTTTCTGTGATCAGGGTAATGTGTTCAAGCAGAATCGATCACAACCTTCTTCTTACAACATTTTTCAGAGGGGCAGATGGTATTCTTGTTGCCGGTTGTCACCCTGGAGACTGCCACTACGGAGAAGGCAACTACTACGCAAGGCGCAGATTCGCTCAGCTGAAAAAAGTTATGGAAACCCTTGGGCTCGACCCGGAAAGGCTTGAGCTTGTCTGGGTATCAGCTGCAGAGGGTGGTCGTTACGCAGAGGTTGTAGGGAACTTTACAGATAAAATTAAAGAGCTGGGTCCCAATCCCATTAACAGCAGCACACGTTTCTGACGGAAGGTAACAGATAATGCCGAAGAATGGAAGCGTTCTTGTCATAGGTGCCGGAATCGCCGGAATGAAAGCCGGTTTGATGCTGGCAGGGGCTTCGAAAAAGGTGCACCTGGTTGAAAAGCTGCCGATCATCGGTGGGAAAGTGATCAAGAACGAAGAAAGTTTTCCCAACATGGAATGCTCCACCTGCATGGTGGCCCCTGTACAGCAGGAGGTTCTTCAGAACTCAAATATTGAAACTTATACCTACAGCAATGTAGAGAGTATTTCAGGCAGCAAAGGCTGCTACGAAGTGGTGATCAGAAGGAAAGCCAGATACATAAGCCTTGTAAACTGTATTGGCTGCGGGATGTGTTTTGATCCATGTCCGGTTTCCATAAAGAATTTCTGGGAGGAAAATCTTATGGACATGAAGGCAGTTTACGTTCCTACTGCGGGCTCTCTTCCCAATGTTCCAGTAATTGATTCCACCCACTGTCTTTATCTGAACGGTACGAAGGAATGTAATCTGTGTGTGGAGGCATGCGTTTTTGACGCAATAGACCTCAACGACAAAGATGAGGTAATTACCGTACAGGTTGAGGCAATTCTGATTGCTACAGGGGCGGACATATTCGATCTTTCAGCTCTACCTGAGCTTGGCCACGGGAAACTGTCTGCTGTTTATTCACCTCTGGAGTTTGAGCGGCTCTTTGCTGCAAACGGCCCGACCCTGGGTGAGCTTACTCTTCGGGGTACGGATGTTTCACCGAAGAGAATTGCAATTGTTCACTGTGCCGGCCGTAAAGATGTCGGCTACTGTTCAACTGTCTGCTGCATGTACTCTTTCAAATTCGTTCGCTTTCTTCATCACAAACTGCCTGAAGCCGAGATATTCAACATCTATCTTGATGTGTGCGTTCCAGGTAAGAGTTACCAGGAGTTCTTCACCTCACTTGGCGAAAAGTCAACAAAAATGCTTTTCACTCCCTCAATTGAAGAAGTAAAGGTTACAGAAGGTGATTCGGCTTTGAAAGTAAGCTATCCCGACGCTGCCGGAGAAACCGGGGAGCTGGATGTAGACATGGTGATACTTTCTGCAGCAATGGTGCCGGAATCAGATCTTAATGATCTGGCAGGCATCGCAGGCATCGAACTGGACAGTCACGGGTTCATTAAAAGATCAGAAAACGGCACAGGCTCACTGGAGACCACAAAAGAAGGAATCTTCGTTGCAGGAAGTGCCCAGGGCCCAATGGACATTCAGAAGTCAGTTATTCAGGCAGAATCCGCTGCAGGACAGATAATGAAGATCATGTCAAACTCTGCAGGGGAACAGAATAATGAAAGTGCATTGGGGTCTTAGAGTTATGAAACTATCAAACCGTCACAGGATCAGGATACTATTATGAAAGCAAAAGTTGGTGTTTACATCTGTGAATGCGGTCCCAATATCGCCGGTAAGGCAGACCTTGATAAAATAATCACCTACCTCAGCGAGTTTGAGGGTTTTGGCGAAGTGGAACTTGTGGTGAAAAAGTACGGTTTCCTCTGCTCTGGACAGGGCAAGGTGTACCTGGAAGAAGAGATCAACAAACAGGGCTTGACTCACCTGGTTGTGGGAGCCTGTTCGCCTCGTGATCATGATTCCACTTTCAGGGAAGTCTGCAGCAAAACTCCGCTTAATCCATACCTTTATAAGATCATCAATATTCGTGAGCATTGCACATGGGTGATTGATGG
>JAOZRM010000009.1:2186-25951 GCA_029940175.1 Candidatus Sabulitectum sp.
TGACATGGAGAAGGCAACGGAGAAGGCAACAAGCTATCTCCGCGCGGGCGTTGCCCGTGTTCTTCACCACTCAGAACTGTTTGAACATCCCATTGATGTTAATCCGGATGCTCTGGTCATAGGTGGGGGAGTGGCAGGAATGGAGGTTGCTCTTTCTCTGGCAGCCGCTGACCGCAAAGTTACTATTGTTGAAAAAAGCGAATGCCTTGGTGGCAGAGCCGGAAAACTGAAAGGTTTTTCCTTCCAGGAATGGAGCGGCCCTGATAAGGTGAAGAAGCTGATACAGTCCGTTCGCGGCAATCCTTACATCAATGTTTTTCTTGATTCGGAAGTTACATCGGTAATAGGATTTCTCGGTAACTTTGAAATAGAGCATACTTCTCTTGAAAGCAAAGTGGTCACCGAGCTGTTCTGCGGGTCAATTGTAACAGCAACAGGCTCTGACCTTTACAGAACAACAGGTACAGACGGATTCAGCTATTCCGAGTCAGATGATGTATACAACTCTATGGAAATGGCTGAAATGCTTGCGTCAGGTGATGAAATAGCCCTTAAGTCCGGCAACAAGCCCGCAAGTATTGCCCTTGTTCATTGCGTTGGCCGTGATGAAATGAACTACTGCAGCGGCGTTTGCTGTACTGTAATGTTTAAAACGACCTGCATGATCAAAGAGCGGTATCCGGACATAAACATCACCCACTATTACAGGGATATCTGTCTGCCTTCAGGCAGCGGCCAGGAACTCTACACTGCTGCTGCCGGAGATGATGTTGAGCTGGTAAGAGTGAAAAGTTGCAGCCTGTCCGGAACTACGGTGAAATTCAAGGATAAGTGTGATGTTGAAAACGAGCAGACCTTTGATATGGTGGTTCTGGCTTCTGCGATCGTTCCTTCTAAAGACACGAAGAATCTTTCAGAGTTGCTTGGAATACCCGTTGACGATACAGGCTATTTCCAGGAAGCCCACAGAATGACCAACGCCTCGGCTACAACAACCGATGGTATTTTTATTGTTGGAACGGCACACGGACCCAAAAATATTGGTGATTCAATGTGGTTCGCAAGATCTGCTTCAGGACAGATCCTTACAAAACTGATAGTTGGCGAAAAACTTGTACCCGAGGTAGCAGTAACCGAAATTCTGGAAGCTTATTGTACCGGATGCGGCAACTGCCTTGATGTATGTGTGTACGGTGCGATCTACTCTGATCACGCCAGGGGTATTTCCGTTGTTAACTCCGCGATCTGCAGAGGCTGCGGCAACTGCTACGGAAGCTGCCCGTCTGGCTCATTACGAACAAAACACTTCACAAATACCCAGCTTTACCGCGAGGTTGATGAGGCTCTAAGGTGATCCATGGGAAGGATAAAGAGATGACCGAAGCTACAGGAACCCCTTTCGTTCTCAATACAGATAAGGGTCTGGAAACATCCCTGAGGGGATTTCTCCGGCAACTTCTTGAGTCGGGAAATATTGGTGCATTGATCCTGCCGTTAAAAGTGCCGTCAGGCGATTCATTTGCATGGATAATGCTGAATGATGCCGGCATGATCGATGATGCAGTTCCATTCCCTGCAACTATGCCTGTACAGGGGGCAAAGGCTCTTCGGAGCCTGACAAGAAAAGAAAGGGGCGAGCTTACAGTCATGGCCCTTATGCGCCCCTGCGAGATAAGAGCGGGAATAGAACTGTCAAAGCTCGGCCAGGTTAACACAGAAAATCTGATACTGGCCACCTACGACTGTGCCGGAGCTGTTCCACTGCAGAGCTATGTAAGTGACCCTGCAGCAGCCGAGAAGAATTTCAAAGAATTTTTTATCACCGGTGAACCTGATCAGAACGCCAAACCGATCTGCGCTTCCTGCACAGACTTTTCCATGGTTGATTCCGACATTCATTTCGGATATTTCGGCGTGAGAGAAAAGGGAATGCTTGTAATTCCAGGAACCGTTCGCGGAACTGATCTGCTGAAGAAAATGGATCTACAGACTGCTTCGGGAAGCGAACTGCTGCCTGTATGGAAAGCTGAAGTTGAGAAACTTACTGAAAAACGTAGTTCCGTGCGAAAGATCGTTTTCAAAAAAACAGAAAAAGACATAAGCGGGTTCACAGGAATGCTCAATGTCTTTGAGAACTGCATCGGATGCCACAACTGTCAGAGTGTCTGCCCTGTGTGCTACTGCAGGCTCTGTTATTTCGGTTCCGAAGCATCAAGGACCAATCCTGAGGCTATGGTGAATGAAGCAGTAAAAAGAGGTGGTATCTCACTTCCACCAGACCGCATCATGTTCCACACCGGCAGACTGGCACACATGAGTCTTTCCTGTGTCTCCTGCGGACAGTGTACGGATGCCTGTCCGGTCTCTATTCCTGTGGCGGATGTTTTCAGTTTTGTAGCAGAGCAGACCCAGCACACATTTGAGTACAAAGCCGGAAGAAATGACGGAAAACCGCTGCCACTCAGGGATTTCAAGAAATCTGAACTTCCCGGAGTACACAAGCTTGTAAAAGATGCCGAACCCGGGGGGACTTCTCATGAGTAGTATCAACATTGAAAAAAGCGCGGAAAAAGGGATTAACGATCTTCTGCGGCATCTTCTGGGTAACGGCAAGGTTGATGCGGTTCTCGCCATGCGAATGGTGAAGTCTTCCGGAGCCTGGGATCTTGCCCTTGTTACCGATGTGAAGAATCTTGCTGAATTAAGTCCTCTGGCACCTGTAATGACAGTAAATGCAAGCCAGGTTCTCTCTAATCTTTCTCTTTCAGGTAAGAAGATCGCCGCAGTGCTTAAGCCGTGCGAACTCCGTGGCTTTGTAGAGAGGGTCAAACGGGAACAGGGCTCTCTGGAAAATCTTATTACCATATCTCACACATGCGGTGGTGTGTTCCCTCTTGATCTGGTGGTCGAAGGTTCTGTTGATGATCTGCTGCACAAATATGAGAAGGTAGTTGCCACAGGGGAAATACCCTCCAACATCAGAGATACATGCAAAGCCTGCGAGCACTTCATTCCCATGAATGCCGACATAACCATAGCTGCAGCAGGAGAATGCAAGCCTGGTCATGGCTGCATGATCTATATCAACAGTGACAAGGCAAAAGAAGCTCTGTTAGAGTGCACAGGTCATCATGGAAATGATCTTCTTGACCCGATCTCTCTAGAGAAGCTGGCAGCCGCCAGAGCAAAAGAGAGAGAGAAGCTCTTTTCTTCAATAGAAAAAGACTGTTCCGGACTGGATGGTCTTGTAAACATTTTCGGAAAGTGTGTTGGCTGTCATGGATGCAGCAGGGTGTGTCCCATCTGTTACTGCACCCTCTGCGATTTCGAGTCGGCGAATTTTGATTACAACCTTCCCTACTTCGAAGAGCATCTGGCTAGAAAGGGTGCGTTAAGGCTTCCTCCGGACACAATGCTGTTCCACATGGGCAGGTTGACCCACATGAGTTTCTCGTGCGTTGGCTGCGGTATGTGTTCCGATGTGTGCCCCGTTTCCATTCCGGTGGCTGCAGTGTTCAGCAGAACCGGTGCTAAAACTGCTTCGATATTTGACTACGTTCCCGGGCGTGATGTTGCCGAAGAAATACCTGTAATGATTTTCAAAGAGGAGGAATTTCCGGAACTGGGATAGGGCTTTTGAGTCCCGGTTCTCTGTGGAGAACAATATGAATAAGGAATTTACACCGAGAATTACCAGTTTCCTCTGCAAGTGGTGCTCGTATACAGGAGCTGATCTTGCCGGTACCAGCAGGCTGCAGTACTCTACCTCCATTATACCGCTGCAGGTTATGTGCTCCAGCAGGGTTGATCCTGTCTTTCTTTTGAAAGCATATCTAAGTGGCTCTGACGGAGTTCTTATGGGAGGGTGCCATCCCGGGGATTGTCACTACGAAACAGGTAATTACCATACCAGAAGAAGATTTGCCCTTGTAAAGGAAGTATTTGATTCTCTGGGGCTTGAGTCTGCAAGGCTGAAGCTTTCCTGGATCTCTGCTTCCGAAGGACCAAAGTTTGCCAGAGTTGCCAATGAGTATACAGAAGAGATCCGGAAACTGGGAGAGAACCCCACAAGAAAGAGCATATTCCTGTGAAGAACAAAAAGAATACCGTACTGGTTCTAGGTGCGGGGATTGCCGGAATACAGGCATCTCTAGACCTGGCCGAGATGGGTGTGGAAGTTCATCTTATTGAAGGTACACCCACCATCGGTGGCAGAATGCCCCAGTTGGACAAGACTTTCCCCACAAACGATTGTTCCATGTGCATTCTTTCGCCTAAGATGAGCGAGTGTGCCAGACATCCACTTATCACCATCCATATCAAGTCTACTCTGGAAGAGATATCCGGGGAGCCCGGTGCCTTCACCTGCAGGGTGATTGAACAGGCCAAGTATGTGGATCCGGTGAAATGTGTTTCCTGCGGCCTCTGCGAGGCCAAGTGTCCAGTGAAGATAGATGATGAATTTGATGTAGGTCTACGGAAGACCAAAGCAATTTCCAGATACTTCCTTCAGAGTATCCCATCTGAGTACACAATTAATCCCAGTCATTGTCTTTACCTGACCAAGGGCGTGTGTAAACTCTGTGAAAAGGTCTGTCCAACCGGCGCTATCAACTATGACGACAAGGACAGAGAAATAGAGATCAGCGCAGGCGCAGTTATTCTTGCCACGGGAATTGATCCGTTCAATCCTCTGGGCTTCGGGCAATACGGATATCATCGCTACCCCAATGTGGTTACTTCCCTGGAATTTGAAAGAATGCTCTCTGCATCCGGCCCGCTTGGTGGGCATGTTGTAAGGGCTTCCGATGACAAACCGCCGAAGAAAATAGCTTTTCTTCAGTGCATTGGCTCAAGGGATGAGGGAATTGATCGAAACTACTGTTCCTCGGCCTGCTGTATGTTCGCCATCAAACAATCCATCATAGCTAAGGAACACAGCAAAGATCTGGATGCATCGATATTTTATATGGACATCAGGGCTTTCGGCAAGGATTTCGACAAGTACTATGACAAAGCCGAGAACCACTACGGCGTGAAGTTCAAGAGATCCAAGATTGCGGATATTGTTGAGTTGCCTGACGGCTCTCTGGATCTGAAGTACACTTTTGAGAATGGAGATATACAGCACGAAGTTTTCGATCTTGTTGTTCTTTCCATAGGTCTTCAACCCAGAACGGGCAGTCGCAAGCTGGCTGATAAACTGGATATAAGGTTGAACAAATTCGGCTTCTGCCATTCAGACACATTCACGCCGCAGGAAACCACCCGCCAGGGCGTTTTCGTCTGTGGAGCTATGAACAACCCTAAAGATATACCCGAGTCGGTGGTTTCAGCTTCCGGGGCAGTGGCCGGTGCAGTGAAATTTCTTAACCTTGGAAGACATGATATTTCCACCGGTGAGGAAGAAATAATAGAGAAGGATGTGTCCGGCGAGCGGCCCAGAGTTGGTGTTTTTGTCTGCCATTGCGGCATAAATATCGCCGGTGTTGTTGATGTAAAGAATGTGGCTGAAATGGCAAAAGACCTTAAGAATGTGGAACACTCAGAGGATGTAATGTACGCCTGTTCCACAGACTGTCTTGAATTGATAAAAGAGCGTATTGAAGAACACGGCCTTAACAGGGTTGTTGTGGCTGCCTGCACACCAAGAACCCACGAACCTCTGTTCAGAGACACCATCAGCGGAGCCGGGCTGAACCCCTATCTGTTTGAGATGGCCAATATCCGTGATCAGTGTTCATGGGCTCACATGAATGAGCCGGAACTTGCAACTGAAAAGTCAAAGGATCTTGTGGAGATGGCAGTTGGTAAGGCGAGGAATCTTACCCCGCTTAAAAGGCTTCCCATCGCTATTGATCCCGAGGCCCTTGTTGTTGGAGGCGGTCTTGCAGGCATGACCTGTGCCCTGGCCATTGCCGACGCAGGACATCAAGTCTTCATGGTAGAGAAAGAGAGTTCTCTCGGCGGCAACATGAAAGATATTTTCTTCAATCTTGACGGAAGTGATCCACAGCAGTTCCTTGCGGAGACTATCCGAAAAGTAGAGGATCATCCGGAGATCAGGGTATTTCTGAACAGCACTATTGAGGATATCGCCGGTTATGTAGGCAACTTCAGAACCATGTTCACCAACGGCTCAGGGCAACAGGAAGAGCTGACCCACGGTGTTGTTGTTGTGGCCACAGGCGGTTCAGAGCACAAAACAACCGAATACCTTTACGATGAGTCTTCAAGGGTTATCACCCAGAAGGAATTCGAGAGGATGCTGCAGGAAGAGAAATTCCCTCCCGGCAAGTTGAGAGAAGTTGTATTTGTACAGTGCGTTGGTTCCCGTGAAGAGGGAAGAATGTATTGCAGCAGGGTGTGTTGTTCCAAGGCTGTGAAGAATGCCAGGCAGTTACAGAGCAAAAAATCCAGAGCGAACATCTACTTCGCATACCGCGACATAAGAACCTACGGATTCAGCGAACAGTACTATTCGGAACTCCGTAACAGCGGGGCTCTCTTTTTCCGCTACACGCCGGACAACAAGCCCGAAGTAGAGAAAGTTCATCCTGATGATCCCGAGAGCCGTGTAAGGGTAACTCTTTTCGATCCTGTTCTTGAGAAAGATGTGGTGATAGAAGCTGATCTTGTAGTTCTTGCCACAGCTATTGATCCTCCTGAAGAGAACCTGAAGCTGGCCAAAATGCTGAAGATCCCTCTGAATTCCGATGGCCTTTTCCTGGAAGCTCATGTGAAACTGCGACCGGTTGATTTTGCAACAGACGGCATCTTTGTCTGTGGTCTGGCTCACAGTCCCAAGGACATGAGCGAGTCAATTGCACAGGCGAAAGCCGCAGGAAGCAGAGCACTCACCTTCCTGAAGAAGAACTCTATTCTGGCAGAGGGAACCATTGCCGAAGTCAGAACAGACAGGTGTTCAGGATGCGGTTATTGCGAAGATGTATGCGCTTATGCCGCCATAGAAATTGATCCTGAAGAAGGTGTAGCAGTAATAAACGATGCCCTCTGTAAAGGGTGTGGAGCCTGCGTTGCTTCCTGCAGATGCGGGGCTCTTGATCTACGCGGATTTACGAACGAACAGCTTTTCTCCGTATTTGACGCACTGGAGATAGATGCTGTGGAAGGAATAGTATGAGTGAATGGCAGCCCAGGATACTGGCCATACTCTGCAACTGGTGTTCCTATGCAGGTGCAGACCTGGCAGGTGTTTCCAGAATGCAGTACCCACCCTCCATCAGGGTTGTCAGAGTTCCCTGCTCCGGTCGGGTTGATCCCCTTTTCATATTGAAGAGCCTTCAATCAGGCTTTGATGGTGTACTGGTCTCGGGGTGTCATCCCGGAGACTGTCACTACATTTCCGGGAACTATGTGGCAAGAAGAAAATTTGCAGTTCTCAAACCTCTCCTGGAATTCATAGGAGTAGAGCCGGGCAGGGTTCAGTTCTCATGGATATCCGCCGGTGAGGGAGACAGGTTTGCAAAAGTTGTTACCAGGATAACCGAAGACGTGAGAGAACTCGGCCCTGCCACAAGGCTGGTAAAGAAATTATGAACACAACAGATAATCTTCGCAAAACGATAAAGACTCTTATTTCAGAGAAAAAAGTAGATCTGTTTCTTGGTTGGGAAAAGGGGTCTCTGCCTCTCTCGGCAACACCTCTGTTCGTTACAACCGGTGAACAGGCGGAAAGAGCTATTTTCGATGTTACATGCGGAAACAATCTTTCCATCTATTTCACCAAGGACAAGAAGCAGTATGCGAACAAAAAAGTAGGTATTGCAGTCAAAGGCTGCGATGCCCGCTCTGTTGTTCTGAACATCCTTGAAAAGCAGATCAAAAGGGAAGATGTTGTGATCGTTGGTGTGCCCTGCAACGGAGTGCTTGATAAAAAGAAAGTTCTGGCAGCCACAGAGGGTAGAGAGGTTCTTGAGCTTGTCGACAACGGTGACACCGTTACTGTGAAAGGCAAAGGTTTTGAACTCTCTCTGAACAGGCAGGAAATTCTCAGTTCCTCGTGCTTGGCCTGCATCTACCCAGATGCACAGGAATACGATTTCTTCATGGGAGAGGCCCGCGGTGAGGTTCCCAATGAAGAGAGAGTAAAAGAGATCATTGATTTCCAGAATCTGCCGGATTCAGACCGGTGGGAGCAGACCCGCGCCGAGTACCAGAAGTGCATCCGCTGCTACGCTTGCAGAAATGTCTGTCCTTCGTGCTACTGCAACGTCTGCTTTGTGGATCAGAACGATCCCAAGTGGATAGGCAGCACCTGCGAGTATACAGATTCAGTGATCTTTCATGTGATAAGGAATCTTCATGTAGCAGGAAGATGTGTGGAATGCGGAGCATGCGAAAGAGCCTGCCCTATGGATATCAACCTGCTGATGATGAACAGAAAAGTTGCCATGGAAGTGAAAGACAGATTCGGAGATGTTGCAGGTCTTGATATAAATGGAAAGCCCGCTATGTCGGATTTCAAAGAAGACGAGAAACAGAAATTCATAATGGGGTAATGAATATGGTCAGTCTTGATAAAAAGAAGTTTGGTAGTTTTATCCTTGAGCTTTCGGCGGAACACGCCGTGTATGCTCCGGGAAAGGCGGGGGGGAAGACCGAATTCATCCCTGTTGAGTCCGAAGACGAGATCGATCTTAAAACCCTTGTAACTGATCTTTCTCCCAAAGGGGTTTTCTTTCCCCATTCAGAGGTTCTTTACGAGTACGACAAAGAGGGGATCCGGGTGCCTCAGAAGGAAGCTGGAAAACCCATTGCCGTCTGGGGAATGAGAGGTTGTGACGCAAGAAGCCTGCTCATGCTGAACAAGGTTTTTGGAAGTGCGATCCAGATGCCTGATAACAAGAATTTTCAGGACCCGTACTGGAAAGAAAAGTACGACAATTCGGTGATCTTCGGTACCGGCTGCAACGAACCGCTTTCAACATGCTTCTGCAACTGGTTCGAAGCAGGGCCGCACAGCTCTGCCGGGATGGATGTGTTTGTTGTGGATGCAGGCAATAGCTTTCTTCTGGAACCGGTGACAGACAAGGGTCGAGCTGTTCTTGATAAGCTGTCCTGCTTCACTGATTCCACAGAAGAAGACAAAACCACTGCTGCAGAACTTGCTTCTGAAGCCTTGGACGGCATGGCTGAACCCATGGAAGTAAACGGTCTCGGTGAGATGTTGAACAACAAATACGATGAGCCTGTATGGGATCAGATAAGTGCCAAGTGCATCAACTGCGGTGCGTGTACTTTCAGCTGCCCTACATGTCACTGCTACGATATTCAGGACGAGGGCAAGGGAAGCAGCGGCAAGCGTATTCGTATCTGGGACTCCTGCATGTTCCCCATTTTTACAATGGAAGCCTCAGGTCATAACCCCAGGGCATTGTCCAGCCAGAGGGTCAGACAGCGAGTTATGCACAAGTACAGCTACTTTCCCGAGAAGTACGGCGAGTTCCTGTGCACAGGATGCGGCAGATGTGTAACTGTCTGCCCTGTGAATCTTGATATCAGAGAAGTATTGAAGACAATAAATGAATACAAAAAGCAGGGAATAACAAATGGGTAACTACTGCATTCCACAGGAAATGAGGGTTGAGCGGATCGGAACAGAGGATCCGGCAAGAACACTTCGAACCTACGATCTTTCCTTTGTGAATGATGCCGACAGAGAGGCATTCAAATATCTTCCAGGGCAGTTCTGTGAGTTGTCAATACCGGGGAAAGGCGAATCACCTTTCGGTATTGCGTCTTCGCCCACGGAAGAAGGTTTTCTTCGATTCACGGTTAACAGAACCGGCTCTGTTACAAATGAGATACATTACCTCAGGAATGGAGATCTCATCGGATTGCGGGGGCCTCTGGGCAACTGGTATCCCATAGAAGACATGAAAGGGATGAACGTTCTTATTGTTGGAGGAGGCTTTGCATTCACAACCCTCCGGTCTCTTCTTATCTACCTTATGGGCTCAAGAGAAGACTACAAGAACATTACCGTTATCTACGGAGCCAGAAATCCCGATCTGTTCATCTACAAGGATGAGATCGCTCTCTGGAAGCAGAGAGACGATATCCAGATGCATCTTACAATAGACAAACCTGTGGATGGATGGAACGAAAGAACAGGTTTTGTCCCTGCGGTTGTTGAAGAGGTGGCTCCCACTCCGGACAACACCATGGCCGTCGTCTGTGGTCCTCCTGTGATGATCAAGTACACCCTGCCGGTTCTTACAAAACTGGGATTCTCAGATGAGATGATCTACACTTCTCTTGAACGACGAATGAAATGCGGTATTGGCAAATGTGGAAGATGCAATATCGGTTCGAAATATATCTGTATTGATGGCCCTGTGTTTTCAATGGCTGAGTTGAAAAATATACCCGAGACGGTTTAGATGGAGATTGGCTCATGAAAAAGATAATTATTGCCGAAAATGACCCTAACTTCAAGAATGACATAGCAGCACAGCCCGGTGCCGAATCTTTCATGCGCTGCTTCACGTGCGGAACATGTACCGCTTCATGCCCTGTGGCAGAGGTACATGACGAGTACGACCCCAGAAAGATCATCCGTATGTCCATACTTGGAATGCGGAAAGAGGTTCTTTCCTCGGATATCCTGTGGATGTGCTCCAGATGTTACACCTGTGCTGCTCTCTGTCCCCAGAATGTAAAGTTCACAGATGTGATCAGCATTCTTCGGGATATGGCGGTGAAGGAAGGATATGCTCCAAGGGAGAGGCTGGACAAGGCTCGTGAGCTGGATAAGGCCATCCAGAGTCTCCGCTGCAAGATCATAGACAGTAAGCTGCATCCTGACCAGAGAGATTCAAAGGAAATCATCAAGGCCCTGGAAGATGAGCTGAAAAAAGAATGGTAATAAAATGAAGGAAAACGAGATACGTTCATTTGATGATCTGTATGCGGATGTGATTGAAGCCGGTACCTGCAGCAAGTGCGGTGGCTGTGTTTCTGTCTGTTCCGCCAACATGATCGGAGCCTTGAAGCTTGATGAAAACGGTTTTCCCACATACACCGATAAGGAGCTCTGTCTGGCGTGCGGCCTGTGCCACATGATCTGCCCGCATACACACACAGTCAGAGAAGAAGTGAAATCAAGATTTAACTGGAAGGCTCCTATTGGCCAATATGCCGATGTTATTTCGGCGAGGACCACAGACCCTGCGGTAGCTGAAGTTGCCACCGATGGCGGGGTAGTCACCTCTCTTCTTATTCACATGCTTGAAGCCGGTCATATCGACGGTGCTGTTGTTTCCACAACTCTTGACGGATACACCAGGCAGGCCATTGTAGCCACCTCCCGTGAAGAGATCCTTCAGGCTGCCGGTTCTCATTTTGGAGAACTTCCCCATCTGGAAGAGGTGGGAGAAAAATATGCAAACTACGTTTCAGTTTTAAGATATACCTGCAAAGATACTCCTAAGAAACTGAAAAGGCTGGCAGTGGTTGGAACTCCGTGTCAGATCACTTCCATCAGAAACATGCAGGCTCTTGCCATCGTTCCTTCGGATATCATCACATTTACCATCGGTCTTTTTTGTATGCAGTGTTTTGAGATGAGCAATCTCATGGATAAGGAATTCATAAAGAGCAGGAAGATCGATCCGGACGAGATAGAAAGCATGAACATCAAGGAAGATTTCATTCTTACTTTGAAATCCGGGCTGAAGGTACACATACCCATGAAAGAGATAGAAGAGATCGCACGACCAGCCTGCTTGAAGTGCGATTACTTTGCCAATGATTATGCAGATATTTCTGTTGGCGGCCTTGGCTCTCCGGAAAAGCACACAACTGTAATGGTTCGCACTATCAGAGGGCGTTTGATGATCGCAGATGCTCTTGCGAAGAAAAGCATCAAGCTTCGAGAGAGCAGATCAACTGATGAACAAAGAGTGTACAAGCATGGAATGATTTCTCTTATTGAAGATTACGCTGCCCGAAAAGAAGCTAGAGCAGAAAAATACAGAGACAGGGCACGGTAAAATATTATGGCAGACACAGTCACAGACATCAAGCCGGAAAAGAAGAATATGGCAACAGAATCAGCAAAATCAGGAGCTGTTCTTGTGGTTGGTGGAGGCATCGCCGGCATCCAGTCATCACTTGATCTGGCCGATTCAGGTTACAAGGTCTACCTGGTAGAGAAGACTCCTGCCATTGGTGGTACAATGGCGCAACTGGATAAGACTTTTCCAACCAACGATTGCGCCATGTGCGTGATCTCTCCCAAGCTGGTTGGTAGCGGCAGACACCTGAACATTGATCTTATTACCAACGCAGAGGTTATGGGTATTGAAGGCGAATCTGGAAATTTCACGGTAAAGGTAAAGAGGCATCCAAGGTATGTTGATGCAGAAGCTTGTACCGGTTGTGGTGCGTGCGTGCAGAACTGCCCTGTGAACATGATAATCTATCCTGTGGAACGGGATGAAGTGGATATCAGGAAGAACGACCGGGATGTGGTACTGCCCATTCTTGAAGAGAACGGATGCGGCGAAGGGTCTCTCATGCCTGTTCTTCAGGCAGTAGACAGACACTACGGCTACCTGCCCAAGGATGTGATCACTTACATTTCCGGAAAGCTTTCCGTGAGCCTTGCTGATATCTACAACATTGCAACCTTTTACAACTCTTTCAGCCTTGTTCCCAAGGGTAGACACAAGATCAGTATCTGCATGGGAACAACATGTTATGTAAAGGGAGCAGAAAAACTTATGCAGAAGTTATGCACTGACCTTGGGGTTGAACCCGGGGGAACCACTGAGGATATGAGATTCTCTGTGGAAGCTGCAAGATGTATCGGGTGCTGCAGTCTGGCACCTGCCATAATGGTCAACGACAAGGTTTACGGCAGGGTCAAACTCAGCGACCTCTCAGGCATACTTAAGGAATACCAATGAGCAACAAGTATACACAACAGCTGGACAGCCTTGAAGCTGTCGGTCTTAGCTCGCTCTATCCCGGAAAGTTCAGAATCTCTGTTGGTATGGCCACATGCGGGCTTGCCACCGGCGCTGGTGAGGTGTTTAACCGGCTGGGCGAGGAGCTGAAGAAAACCGGTTTTGATGCTATTCTTTCAAGAACCGGTTGCTTGGGGTTTTGCCAGATGGAGCCAGTGGTGGATCTGTTTATTCCAGACGGCCCCAGGCTTACTTTCGTAGAAATGACACCGGAAAAAGCAACAGATTTCATCAAAATTCTTACTGAAGGGAAAATCCCCACAGACAGCCTTTTGTGTGTTCACCAGCGGGAAACACTTCTTGGTGATAATTTCAAAGAGTACGGTTCAGCCAGTGCAGATACTGTAGCAGATGTTCCGCTTTATACCGAAGTACCGTTCTTTGCCAAACAGAACAAGATCGCTTTAAGGAACTGCGGCGTTATTGATCCGGTCTCTATTGAAGAATATGTGGCCAGATCAGGTTACAGAGCTCTTCTGGAAGTTCTGTCCAGCAGAACGAATGTGGAACTCATCGCAGATGTTAAAACATCAGGGCTGCGAGGCCGTGGTGGTGGAGGATTCCCAACAGGACTGAAGTGGGAATACACTCTGAAAACAGAAGCTGACCAGCGGTATGTGGTGTGCAATGCCGATGAGGGTGATCCCGGAGCCTACATGGACAGATCGGTTCTTGAAGGAGACCCTCATTCTGTCATAGAAGGGATGATCCTGGGCGGATACGCCATGCAGGCATCAATGGGTTTTGTTTATGTCAGAACTGAGTATCCTCTTGCAGTAGAGCGAATGACCGTAGCCATTGAACAGGCCAGGGGAAATGGTTTCCTGGGTGAAAACATTTTCGGTAGTGATTTTTCCTTCGATCTGCAGATCAGACAGGGTTCAGGAGCATTCGTATGCGGCGAGGAAACCTCGCTGATGCACTCAATTGAAGGTGTTTCTCCGGAACCCCGCAATCGTCCTCCATTCCCGTCAGAATCCGGTCTATGGAAGAAGCCAACAAACATAAACAATGTTGAGACCTGGGCTAATGTACCTGCACTTGTTTTCAAGGGCGGCAGCTGGTTCAGTGGTATTGGTACTGAAAATTCCAAGGGAACCAAGGTGTTCTCTCTTGTTGGAACTGTTAGGAATACCGGTCTTGTTGAAGTGCCCATGGGAATAACCCTCAGAGAGATCATTTTTGAGATCGGTGGCGGGATCCCCGACGACAAGGAATTCAAAGCCGTTCAGACCGGAGGCCCTTCAGGCGGTTGTCTGCCAGCCTCTCTTCTGGACCTGCCTGTTGATTACCAGCGGCTTGCTGAAGCGGGGTCTATAATGGGTTCCGGTGGAATGGTTGTAATGGATGAAACTTCCTGTGTGGTTGATATCGCCAGGTATTTCCTCGACTTTACAAACGATGAATCATGCGGCAAGTGTACCTCATGCCGTGACGGCAGTGAGCTTATGCTGAACATTCTAACCAGAATAACTCAGGGTCACGGTAAACCAGAGGACGTTGATTTTCTTCTTGAGCTTGGCGCAGCGGTTACCGATGCGTCCCAGTGCGGGCTGGGGCAGACACTTGCAAACCCGGTGCTTTCCACAATCAGGTATTTCCGAGAAGAATATGACGCCCATATAGAGCGGGCAGTCTGTCCGGCACATGCCTGCAAAGAGCTTGTCACTTACAGTGTTGATGTTGATAAATGTACAGGCTGTACCCTTTGTGCAAGGAACTGCCCCACTGCTGCAATCTCCGGCAAGGTCAGGGAAGTTCATTTCATAGACCAGGGAAATTGCACCAAATGCGGGCTGTGTTTTGATGTATGTAATTTTAACGCGATAGTTGTGGAGTAGCAGCATGGAAAAAACCGTAAAACTTACGATTGACCAGCAGCAGGTTGAGTTTGAAGATGGAACAACTCTTCTTGAAGCATGCCAAAAGCTTGATATCTACATTCCAACTCTCTGTCACCATCAGTCTCTTTCTCCCTACGGAGCCTGTCGGCTCTGTCTTGTTCAGGTCAAGCAGAATGGAAGAACGTCCATAAAAACGTCCTGTAACAACTTCATACAGGAAGGCATGGTTGTAAGCACAACATCTGACAGAGTAAACAGTAGCAGAAAGATAATGGTGGAACTGCTTCTTGCCAGATGTCCGGTCTCCATCGAGATAAAAAAACTGGCTTCCGAAATGGGTATAGCAGGAGACAGAATAGAACCGAAGAACGAAGACTGTATTCTCTGCGGGCTATGCGTGAGAATATGCAGAGAGCGGATGGGAAAAGGAGTTCTGGGCTTTTCAAACCGTGGCAGCAAGCGTCTGGTTTCACCGGCATTTGACCAGTTATCAGATGAATGTCAGACATGTGGAGCATGCTTCAGTGTCTGTCCGGTTGAGAACGGCATCAAACTTGAAAATATCACCGGTAACAAACCGGTTTCAATTAAGTCTGAATTTGATGAAGGTCTTGTGAACAGATCTGCTGTCTACATTCCTTACGCTCAGGCGGTGCCCAATTACGCAAGCATCGACCCCAGGTACTGCGTGCAGTTGAAAACCGGCGAGTGTGGGATCTGTGCAGAGTACTGTGAATCCGATGCTATCAACTATGAACAGCTGGAAGAAAATTCAGATCTGAATGTCGGTGCTGTTATTCTAACAACAGGTTCGGACACATTCGACCCCTCTCCTCTGCACGAATACGGTTACGGCAGGTACAAAAATGTACTTACCAGTATACAGTTTGAAAGAATTCTTGCAGCATCAGGTCCTTTCGAAGGACATTTGCAGAGACCTTCAGACGGTTCCGTTCCCGTAAAAATTGCCTGGTTGCAGTGTGTGGGTTCCAGAACAGTGGATGCTCACATGCCTTACTGTTCATCAGTCTGCTGCATGTATGCAATGAAGGAAGCAATTATTGCCAGGGAACATGTTGATTCGGTTGAACCTGCAATCTTCTTTATGGACCTCAGGGCGCATGGAAAAGATTTCGAGAAGTACTACGAGCGCGCCAAGGAAACCGGTGTAAGGTTCATCAGGTCCAGAATCAGCAAGATCCGTGAGATAAATGAAACCGAGAATCTTGAACTGAGTTATGTCACTGAAGATGGTATTGTTACTAAAGAGGAATTCGATCTGGTTGTTCTTTCTGTTGGTCTTGCCCCCGGGGGCAGCAATGGAATGCTTTCTGAAAGACTGGAATTGCGCCTGAATGAATACGGATTTGTTGAAGGTTCCGATGATTCTCCAATTGAAACAACTCGCCCGGGAGTATTTGTCAGTGGCCCTGCCGGGGCACCCATGGATATTCCTGAAACGGTAATTCAGGCTTCAGGAGCTGTGGCCAGTACTGCAGAGATATTGTCGGAAGCTCGAGGCACAGAAATAAAGGAAAAAGAGTATCCGCCCGAGATCGACGTGGAAGGCAAAACACCAAGGATCGGTGTGTTTGTCTGCCACTGTGGAACGAACATTGGAAGTATTGTGGATGTTCCTGCTGTGAAGGAATATGCAAGAAAACTGCCTGATGTGGTTTATGCGGGAGAAAACCTTTTCACCTGTTCTCAGGATACTCAGGAAGTGATCAAGGATATTATCAAAGAGTACAGGCTGAACCGAGTGGTTGTTTCATCGTGCTCACCAAGTACCCATGAACCTCTCTTCCAGGAAACCATCCGGGAAGCCGGGCTCAATCCGTATCTTTTCAATATGGCGAATATCAGAAACCAGTGCAGCTGGGTACACAGGGATAACCCTGCAGAAGCAACAAGAAAGGCAAAGATTCTTACAAGAATAGCCGTGGGGAAAGCCAGGCTTCTGAAACCTCTTCACACCATAGCTCTTGATGTTATTCAGAGGGGGCTTGTTGTTGGCGGAGGCCTTGCAGGAATGACAGCGGCACTGTCAATTGCAGACCAGGGCTTTGAAGTTGCTTTGATTGAAAGGGAGGAATCCCTTGGTGGAAACCTGCTTCGTCTTGTAAGGAAGCCGGATGGTGAACTTGTTAGCGAATATCTGAAAGAAGTAACTGACAAGGTTAAGAACCATCCGAATATCACTGTTTATACAGGCTCTACAGTGATGTCAATTGACGGTTATATCGGCAATTACCTCACAACCATCCAAGGTCCGATTCCCGAGATCGACCCTGATGCTGAAGTGGTTGAGGGGGAAGAAATAGATATGAGCGGTATTGTTGATTATGAGCATGGTGTAATTGTAATTACAACCGGAGCCGAGGAAACGGTTCCTGAATCATACCTGTACGGCTCTACTGAAGACAGAGTGATAACTCAGCTTGAGCTGGAGAAGGATCTGGAGAAGAAGGAAAAAGAGTATTCAAAACTGAAGAGCGTGGTGATGATCCAGTGTGTAGGGTCAAGAGACGACGAGCATCCTTACTGCTCAAGAGTCTGCTGTACCCAGGCGGTTAAGAATGCGATCCGCTTAAGAAAACTTAACCCGAAGATGAATGTGTATGTGCTCTACCGTGATATCAGAACCTACGGTTTCAACGAAAAATACTACCAGGAGGCAAGATCTCTTGGGGTGATCTTCATCAGGTACGATGTTGAGGAAAAACCCGTTGTTACAGCTGGGGAAAAGGGAATCAAGGTTACAATAAGAGATCATGTTCTGAACACTGCTGTTGAAATAAGTGCAGACAGGGTTATTCTGGCCTCGGCCATGAAACCAAGGGAGGATGCCACTGTTCTGTCTCAGATGTTGAAGATCCCTCTTAACGAAGATGGTTTCTTCATGGAAGC
The DNA here is from genome assembly GCA_029940175.1 of Candidatus Sabulitectum sp. Taxonomy (GTDB): domain Bacteria; phylum Fermentibacterota; class Fermentibacteria; order Fermentibacterales; family JCC-6; genus Sabulitectum. The sequence goes on from JAOZRM010000009.1 coordinate 19,936, forward strand.
ACATGTAAAACTGCGACCTGTAGACTTCTCTGCAGAAGGAATCTTCCTGGCAGGTCTTGCCCACTCTCCAAAAACAATGAGCGAGACGGTTTCTCAGGCAAAGGCTGCCGCAGAGCGGGCCTGTATAATCATCAGTTCAGATAAGTACTTGTCAGTTGCCAACATAGCAAATGCAGACCCTAATATCTGTGCCGGGTGTGGTATGTGCGTGGCGGTTTGTCCTTACAATGCCCCGGGTCTTGTCTGGAAAGCTGGAAAGCAGATCTGTACAATTAACGAAGCTCTGTGCAAAGGGTGCGGCAGTTGTGCAACGGTCTGTCCATCCGGTGCAATGGAACAGCTTGGTTTCAGTGAAGAGCAGACACTGGAAATGGTGAACTTCTCGCTGATTAATCTGTAAGCAGATAAAAAAAGCTCCCTGTATTCAAAAGGTTGAATACAGGGAGCTTTTTTACAGGTTATCTAGAACTGTACCTGTGCGTTGAATTTGCCGGTACCGTCGTCGGAGCAGAAAAGAAGGATCTTTCCTGTTCTGTCACACCAGGCTTTAACATCAACAGGGAAAGACGGGCAGTCTGCAAGAACTTCCAGTGAGTCACCAGGCTGAAGTTCTTTGGCCTTGATCGCCATTTTCAAAATAGGCTGAGGGCATTTGAGTCCAAGGGTATCCAGAGTTACTGTTGCCATTGTGTATCCTTCCAAAGATTCTAGAATGAGAATGTTGTTTTGGCTTCTCTTATCTCTGCCATGAAACTAGTTGCTCCGCCGATCTCAAGATCATCTCTAAGGTCTGCCGCGGTAACATCGTGCGCATCAAGAGCAAGCTCGCACAGACCAAGTCTTCCGCCCAGAGCAACAAATCCCTCAAGAAGACTTTCCATTGGAGGCATGCCTTTTCCTGTAAGACTTTCCAGATAACCAGGCCTCAGGGCAGGGACAGCAGCAGGGGTGAAAAAAATAATAACATCATCGCCTGCAGCAATAGCTGAAGAAGCAAAGATGAAGGTGGGATAAAGGTTGGAGTTTTCACTTCCATTACAGATGAATGCGACTTTCGCCATGTATATCTCCTCTTTGTTTGGTGTGCACTCTCAACATCTTAATATCACAATATTTGAATAAGTGAATATGAAATCATATCCTAAAAAAGCACCTCTGTCAAGCAACATCATGCTTGATGTTGGCAATACCTAAGATGTTGCAATGGAGAAGAATAAACAGGGCGGCAGAATAATCTTCCGTCGCCCTGAAAAAGGAATAGCAAACGATTCTAGTATGCAGAGAATTTGCCTGTTCTTTCGTTCCACTTAACCAGGTAATACCAGGCAAGGAAGAAGACTGCGAATATTCCAATTGAGGCTCCATAGCCTACATAATCCGGCAGGAATACCTTTGTCTGCATGCTGGTTGGAAGTGCGCTGTAAAGTGGAGTGGCTATGTATTTGGTAGCAAAAGGCATTGTCAGTGCCGCTCCTATAAGGGCGAAGTAGAGCTTGATGTGCCCTTCTCCTGCACGCCAGAGAGAGCCGACAATGCAACCGCCTGAAATGGTCATGCCGATACCGAATACTATGCCACCAATTATTGCAGGTATCCAGAAGTGAGGCCATACCCACAACATGGCATCGCGAATGCCCATAAACTTGATAACAGTAAAGCCGAACATTGCCACAAGAATACCAGCCATAGCACCTATCGCCGGTTTAGAGTCACCGGATGTGAACGGCTCGCGCAGTGCCCGGACCAGGCAGAAGCGTGAACGCTGGCATACAAATCCGAAGAACAGACCGATTGCTGCGTACCAGGCCCGTACCGAACTGCTGTCTGTGTATTTGAAGGCAATGATAAGACCCCAGATAAGAACCAGTGCGCCAACATATGGCTGCCAGGCGCCTTTTCCTTTTCCCGCCCCAAGCACTGATGCTGTTTTACCGCTGCTGATCTTGGGAAATCTGGTGATCTCAAACATCAGATATTTCACTGCGATCCAGGTACCAAGACCAAGACCGATGGTAAATACAACAGCGCCTACTGAAAGAGCAGCCATTCCACTGAAGAATCCACCAAGAGTACAGGATTTTCCAACCATGGCACCAATGCCCATAATAACGCCACCGATAAGTCCCTTCAAAATTTCACCGGCCGGTGGAAATCTGAAAGCGAACTGTTTGGACATAAGAGCGGCCCCCATTGCTCCAAGGAACAGCAGGAAGCAGATAATTGAATACGGAAACATTCCTACAGCAGGAAGAGGTCCGCCTTTGAACCCGAAACCGGTACTAAACACAGAGTTGTACAGGTTGGCTCCCCAGACATAGATACCCCCTGAAGCACCCCAGGGTTTTAATACAAGGAAAAGAGCAATGTTACCTACTCCAAGCAGAATTCCTCCTACCCACATAGGCCATGATTTTGAAAAGAAGGTACTGTACAACTCTGCCAGTATACTGTTTTTCTTTGAATCAACTTTAGCCATAATTACCTCCCAAGTTCAGCAATACACTAAAAGACCGAAATACCGGGAAAGCTATCCTTTGCGGATGAAAAAAGCGAAGCCATCGCCTTCTTCTACAGTTTCCAGAAGATCGTTGCCGGTTCTTTCGCACCATGCAGGGACATCTTCTTTTGATCCAGGGTCAGTGGTGAGCAATTCGAGAACTTTATCGGTCTCGAATTTCTTCATGGTAATTGCCAGTTTCATAATAGGCATAGGGCATGAGAGCCCTTTGCAATCAAGTACCTGATCACTTTGCATTATTCCTCCTTTTAAGAGATGTTGGAACCACAACAAAACAAAAGAATTAACAGCGTTCTAAATTACTAATAACCGACCAGAAATACCGGTAATAAAACCAAAAATCATAAAACACACATTAACTATCAAATGTTCCTATATTAAACACCTGATATGAGGGGATGGCTGCAAGTAGAATCTGCTTATTCTTAAATACTCAATTCCCCCCGTAAATTACTATAACTACAACACTTTGCCATGTCAAAGGGGTGGAAAAAGAGCACATTGTCAGCAGCAGATTCAGCATTTATTAAGCAACATTTTGGAAGCCCGGATCAGGGCATCTATGAATGACCCAATATTGAGCTAACAGAATAATAATGAATATGTATTGATTCAGTCAGACTTAGAAGAATACACAGTTGCGATTATTCTAAAATCCCAACAGATCTGATCCCTTTCCATGAACTAAGTTCTAGACCCGAATCGGGCCAGAAGGTTTGGGGTTCGAGTCCCTTCGGGCGTGCAAGGGAATATCAAAATAAAGCAAACTCCATCACCGGGGGGGGGTTGAGTCAGCCATAATTTGTAAACGGGGCACCTTTGGTGATCTTCGAGGGTATTGCAGAATGAGTTTTCTTCTGTGTCATGAGAGCTGGAGATTTCTCGGTCACAGAGAAAGTGATGATTCTGGAATAGAATTACGAGCATCTTGCTTTACTCACCAAACAGTCGTGGATGGAGAAAATGTTAATGTAATAAAGTAGTTGTACTAAGACAAAAAAGCATTGAATAAAAGGGCCGCGGGATCAACCCGCGGCCTTTAACTAGAGCAGTAGTATTAGAAAAGCTCAGTCAATGATTTTTCAATTATGACCATGGCTTTTTCTACTTCTTCCTTTGTGATGTTCATCGGCGGACGGAATCTTACTGTTACATGTCCGCATGGAAGAATGATGGCACCGTTCTCGAATATCTTTGCCAGGAGAGCGTTGCGAAGTTCGGTGCTTTCCATGTCGAAGGCGATCATAAGGCCACGGCCTCTGATGTTTGTGATTTTGCCCGGGAACTTTGCTGCCAGAGCTGTCAGCCCCTCAATTACCTGATCGTGTCTGGCTCTAACATTCTCGAGAATGTTTTCCTCTACCATTATTTCCATGTATTTGGTGCAGCGAACCATGTCCACCAGGTTTCCACCCCAGGTTGAATTGATCCTGCTGGACTCATGGAAAACATTATCTTTTACTTCATCAACTCTTCTGTTGGATGCGATTCCACAGACCTGAGTCTTTTTGCCGAAGCAGAACACATCAGGCTCAACTCCTATTGCCTGCCATGCCCACCATTCACCGGTCATTCCCATTCCACTCTGAACCTCATCAAAAATTAGAAGGAATTCGTGCTTGTCTGCTCTGTCACGGAGCGCCTGGAGATACTCGGTGCGGAAGTGGTTATCTCCACCTTCACCCTGGATCGGCTCAATAAGGAGACAGGCAATGTCATGACCATGCTCTTTAATTGCAGCATCGATCTGCTTAAGGCTGGCATCCTCTGCTGCAATCACAGCGTCAAGATTATCTTCAATTGGGAATATCATGGCTGGCGGGTCAACTCTTGGCCAGTCAAACAGAGGGAAGTACATGTACTTCCTGGGGTCAGCAGTGTTGGTTAGACTGAGAGTGTAACCTGTTCTTCCATGGAATGCCTTTTTGTAGTGAATAACCTTCGAGCCCAGTTTGTCTCCGCGACCGGCTTCAATGTTCTTGCGAACTTTCCAGTCAAAAGCTGTTTTCAGCGCGTTCTCTACAGCCAGGGCTCCACCGGCAACAAAGAAAAGGTACGGGTGGCTGTCTGGAATAACTGTTGTTGCGAAAGTGTCCACAAAAACAGCCATTTCCTCGGTGTAGAAATCGCTGTTTGAAGGTTTGTTGATCGCTACCTCAGCAATGTGATTCTTCCACTCGGGTGTGGTCATGGATGGATGGTTGAAGCCAAGAGGGGCACTGGCGAAAAAACTGAAAAGATCCAGGTATTCTTTACCGGTCGCAGCATCATGGATGTATCTGCCATGACTCTTGCGAAGGTCAAGTGCCATGTCGTATCCGTCGGCAAGCATGTGCTTACCAATGGTCGATTTGATATCATTAGCCGGGATGTGTCTCATATGGAGCCTTCCTGCAGGTTTGGGTGATCGTATCTGTTCTGGACTTTTATGGGTCAAATCTGAATGCAGCGGAAGCATTTGTCAACTCTCTGGTAGTTGGCATCAAAAATAGCCTTTACCTATATTTCCGCACAGGTGGACACGCCATCATAAGTATTTAAAATTATTTGTTTATAGAACTTCCACTACAGTAGAATTGAGGAGCAACATGGAGCCCATTCGCAGCCTTGAGCAATTAAAAAAACACGCTAAAGATCTACCTTCAAGTGTGATCTCTGTGGTTCGTGCCGATGAAGTTGAAACCCTTTCCGCAGTTAAAGAAGCGGTTGAAGGCGGTATGGTTGAATGTATCCTGGTGGGACCGGAAGAGGGCATTCGTAAAGCTGCAGCTGAAGCCGACTTTGATATATCCGGTATCAGGGTAGTTAACACAGAGGGTGACAAGGAAAGCGCTGCAAAGGGTGTTGAACTTGTGCGGAATGGAGAAGCCCAGGTGCTGATGAAGGGCTTTGTGGCCACCAGTACTTTCCTGAAGGCTGTTCTTGATAAGGAACACGGTCTTCGCGGGGAAGGCGTTCTCAGTCATGTGGCTGCTTTTGATGTTCCTTCATATCACAAGTTGCTTGTGATTACCGATGCTGCAATGAACATCGCACCTACCCTTGAACAGAAAAAGGGGATTCTTAATAATGCGGTAATTGTTGCCAAAGCTCTTGGCGTAGAGGTTCCCAAGTGCACATATGTCTGCGCAAAGGAAGTGCCATACGAAAAGATGCCCTGTACAATGGAAGCGGCAGAGATGCAGAAGATGGCAGATGCCGGAGAGTTCGGCGACATTCTTTTTGACGGTCCGCTGGCCCTTGACCTTGCAGTTTCACCGGTTGCAGTAAAGATTAAGAGAATTGAAAGCAAGGTTGCCGGAGATGCCGATGTGGTTCTTATGCCCGATATTGAAGCGGCAAATGTGCTTTACAAGGGGCTGATCTTCCTTGCAGGTTCTGAACTGGGAGCTGTGATAATGGGTGCAAAGAATCCAGTTGTTCTTACAAGCCGAGCAGACAGCGCCGAGAGCAAGCTCTGCAGCCTGGTTCTTAGCGCAGTTGTGGCTGCTTACCAGG